>CAXBKM010000228.1:0-3830 GCA_963976265.1 uncultured Maricaulaceae bacterium | reverse complement strand
CCCCGCCGCCTCCCAAACCCAAAAGAATCCGGAGTATTTACGCGCCCTTTGGATCGTAATTTTCCTGAACGTTGGTTATGGAATTGTGGAAATGATCGCGGGTTTTTTCGCCGGTTCACAGGCGTTAAAAGCTGATGCGTTAGATTTTGTCGGTGATGGTCTCATTACATTCCTCGGCGTGCTCGCAATCGGCTGGAGTCTTGCCTGGCGCGCTCGTTCAGCCATGATTCAAGGCGTATTCCTGGCTTTGCTTGGCTTCGGCGTACTCGCGAATACGGTGTGGCGTCTTCTTAATCAAACGATACCTGACGCTGCCCTGATGGGCATGTTCGGGCTCATCGCGCTCGTCATAAATGTCATCGCCGTCTTACCGCTACTCCCTCACCGAAAGGCGACGCTAATGTCCGCGCGGTTTGGTTGTTTTCACGTAATGACGCCATCGGGAACGCGGCCGTAATTGTGGCAGCAGGTTTGGTCGCCTGGCTCGGTCACGGTTGGCCCGATCTCGTGGTTGCAGTCGGGATCGCCGGGCTATTCCTGCATTCTGCATGGGCAATAATTCGCGATGCACGCAACGACCTCAGAGCCGCAATATGACCATTCAGAAGATTGGATTCATCATTGGTCTGGGCGTTCTGGCGATAGATCAACTCACTAAAGCACTTATCCTCAATATTGATGCCCTGGATAACGGTGTGACGGTCCTTCCATTCTTCAACATTGTGCGGCTCAAGAACAATGGTATCAGCTTTGGTCTTCTAGGCAGCCTGCCTCCCTGGCTCCTTACTCTAGCCGCTCTATCGATCGTCGCGGTTTTATTCTATTGGTTATGGCGCACCGCTGATCGCCAGATCGCAACCGCACTCGGGCTGATTACAGGTGGAGCACTCGGAAACATAGTCGATCGCGTGCGACATGGAGCGGTGACCGATTTTTTAGATTTTCACATCAATAACTACCACTGGCCCGCGTTCAACTTCGCCGATAGCGCGATTGTCTGCGGTGTCGGCTTACTGTTGATCTCTGAGTTACTCACGAAGCCACGACGGACGGATAATGCTGAACAAAAATAGCGGCTGATTAATCTGGCCCATGCTTAATAGTTGTCGATGTAAGAATTCGCTTGCCCCTACAGCCACTGTAGGGGCTATAAAACCGACATGATCAAATTCGATTCACTTCGCGTTGGCCTCGCAATGGCCGCCTCAGCGCTCGTAGCAAGCTGCGCCAGCTTTGCCGATCCGCTCACTGAGACGCTACAACCGCTCGGGGCCTGGGCCAGCGGGACCGACGGTGACGCCTGTGAAACCGCTCCGATTACTTATTTTTCATCGGATGGGGTCGTGCTTGTCCTCCTCAGCGCCAAAGGGCCGGTCCATGCGATTGGCAGTTGGGACCGCAACGGCGACGTGCTGGCCATGACGCATAATGACTTTCCGCTCGATCCCAGCGGGCAATCAAAACCCGCTGTTGAACTCAGTATTATGACATTGGACGCTGATAGATTTGTCACCCGAAATGCCAAGGGCGATATTCGGGAACGCATTAAATGCAGCGAGATTGCGATAAAGACGGGTCATGACACTGAGCCGCACTAAATAAATGAATAGATTTAATGATTTTGACAATGAAATAGGATAGTCGTTGAGCGAATGAAAATTGTAACCGTCATATGCACCGTCAGGTTTTGGCTTGCGCTCATGTTGAGCGTGACCCTTGGTATGGGTGCAACGGCGGCCGATATTCATCCTGTGGACGCTGAAGAGATTGCCTGTATGACCGCAGACGCTGAAGCGCATCATGCCGCCGAAATCGGTGACACTGAAAATGATGATAGTGAGCAGCGTCCGGCCCACAAACATCATACTCATAGCTGCGGGCCATGCCATTTGCATATGGTGGGTATGAACAGCCTGACCTTCTCTTACGCTTTATCAGCTACATCGGGGCTTCGCCCCGGCGCAGACCAGCACGTTCCGCGCGCTGGTCCTCACGGTCTTTATCGTCCTCCGCGTGCCTAACCTGACTCTCTGAATCCGCGCCTTTTGCGCGTGGGTTTGATGTCGATTCAGGTTATCACAAGGAAGAATATCCCATGCCAAAATTCAAACAGGGCGCACTCTGCGTCCTGATCGCGGCTGCCTTTGCAGGCACAGCGGTCGCGGCCCCGTGCAACGGGCCAACAGGCAGCGCGCCGACCATCGTGCCCGATGCGCCGCTAACCCTCACTATGGCGCTCATGCAAATCCGTCATGCGTCCCCGGATGTCCGCCGGGCCGCACTGGAGACGCGCGCCAGCGCAGCCGAAGCCGATCAGGCTGGGCGCCGTCTTAATCCGTCAATCGGACTGGAAATTGAAAACTTCTCAGGCACCGGACCGCTCAACGGGTTTGACCAAACCGAAACCACGCTCGCCATTGAGCAGACATTCCAGCTTGGAGGTAAAAGAGCCAAGCGCGAGCGTGCCGCGCGGGCGCGGGCAGCGCTCGCCGACGCTGAATGCCGCGTCATATTAAGAGAGACCGAGCTAGAAGCAGCGCTGCTCTATCATGACCTGATCGCCGCGACAGAACTCGCAGCGCTGGCACGGGAGTCGGCGGATCTCGCCGTGTCTTTGGCTGAAACCGTTGCGAAACGTGTTGAGGCCGGCGCGGCCGCCCCGCCGGAGCGCTCGCGCGCCGAGGCAGATGCGGCTGCACTCAAAGCCGCCGCACTTGCCGCAGACGCTGAAATTGATCAACGCCGCTATGAACTCGCCGCGCTTTGGGGAAGCTCAACGCCGGTTTTTGCGCCCCCGCGCGCCATATTGTCTGATGAAAGTGAAATACTCTCAAAGACGCGCGGGCTTGACGAGCACCCGGCGCTCGCCGCGGCTAAAGCTGGAGCAACAGCCCGCGACGCTGAGCAGGACGCCGCCCGCGCGGCCGGTATTCCTGATGTCACGGTTAGTGCGGGCGTTCGCCAATTTGAAGAGACCGGCGACAATGCGCTCCTGGTCGGGGTCACCGTGCCGATTCCGCTTTTTGACCGTAACCGCGACGCCGCTCGCGCAGCGGGTTATCGCGCCGATGCCGAACGTATCAGCGCCGTCGCCGTTGAGGCCAGATTGCGGTCGCAGCAACAGGCCGCCGCCGCGCGGGTGCGCGCCGCCGAGGCCCGGCTGACGCTACTCGAACAGGAGGCGCTACCTGCGGCCCGTTCCGCCTACGACGCATCTGTTGAAGGCTACGCGGCAGGCCGGTTTGACCTCACATCAACGCTCGATACCCGTAAAGGGCTGATCGAGGCAGGCGTCAGCGTAATTGACGCGCGGCGTACCCTTAATGCGGACCTCATGCGTCTCAAAAGCCTGATCGGTGCCGCCCCGTTTAATGGAGACTTCCAATGAAACAGACACATATTTTGCCAACGACCATGATGGTTCTGGCCGTGATTTTGGCGGGATGCGGCAATGCAACCCCGGATACAAATCGGGTCGCTAGCGAAACCTCCGCCGCGACCGCTGATCACGATGATCACGATGATCATGCCGAAGAAAAAGCGGATCACGATGACCATGGCGAGACCGATCAAGATGATGAGCATGACGATCATGCGGAAAGTGACGGCGAGCCTGACGGCCATGATGATCATAGTGAATCCGAAGGCGACGTTGTAAAACTAACCCAGGACGCGGCCACTGAGGCCGGTATTGAAACAGCAATTGTTGCAGAGGGGGCGATTGCGCAATCTCTCAGCCTTCCGGCCGAAATCCGCTTTGACGCTGATCGTGTTGCCAATGTCTCGCCCAAGGTCAGCGGCGTAATTGGCAAACTCTATGCGAGCGAAGG
>CAXBKM010000227.1:0-3832 GCA_963976265.1 uncultured Maricaulaceae bacterium | reverse complement strand
TTCGGGCACGGCCAGTTGAATCTGGATCGGCATATCGGTTCGAATTTCAGCCCGGTTGGAGCCTGCTTCATGAACGCCGGTATCAGACCAGCCCTCAAACCGGACAAAGCGCGGATCGGGCACGAAACGCTCGCTGATCACGGAACCGGTAGCGTCAATCACCTCAACACGCAGCATCTCTCCGGGCCAGCCCGTGCGGTCATTGACGGGCGCAATCATCGCCATACTGGATGCAATGGGTTCTACCAGGACCAATCCCTGATCGAGCGTAACGCGCAGATTGCGGGCATTGACCGACTCTGAATGCGGGCCATTGATCGAGGCGATATCGGGATCAGCGCGAAGTGCCCGCGCTGCGGCGGTATCGCCTTCCAGCAGGATAACGCCGCTGGCGGTATCGATTTCCAGGATTTCAGCGCGGGCGCCGCGCAAAGCGGATCGCACATGCTCGGTGAGTGCCTGCTCGCTCATCGTGCCGTCGGTATGAATGTGAACTGTAATCGGATCGGCCACCGCCGAAGCGGCAAAACCGGCCCAGACACCAAGTAATACAACCCCGCGCATTTTACGATTCGTCATAGCCCGCCTCGTTTACACTATGCGACAAGTGGGCCTTGTGCGGCGCGCATTGTCAATAATAGCAGGCCTGGTTGAAACTATTTCTGAGCTTTCAAAACGGCCCGCTGGCGCACCCAGGCGGTGATCGCCCACGCGGCCGCATCATCGCGCACCAGGGCTTGAGCCTTGGCGGGTTTGAGCCAAACCAGCTCATGGTCGTCTTCCAGCTTTCCGCCCGGCGCAGGTTTTTTGATGTCGACCGAAAAATAGGACGAGTAATTCTGTCGCCGGTCGCCATCATATTTGATGATGTATTGGCGCGTGCGGGCGATTTCCGGGCCCACCTTGATTTTCAAACCGGTTTCTTCGGCATATTCACGGATCAGGGCGCGCTTGAGCGTCTCGCCGTCTTCGCGCATGCCGCCCGGCAAATCCCAGCGTGTGTGATTGGGACGGCTGATTTTCACGCAGGCAATCTTGCCATCTTCGTTTTCCGCAATACCGAAGGCACATGTGCGCCGCCGGTAAGAATGACCCGCCTGCTTCTTGCCAAATATCGGTGCCGTCAGCTTGGCCATGGCGGGCTCAGGGTTCGCTGCCTGGCGCGAGCGTCACCGGCAGGCCATCGAGTTCCTCGCTCATGAGGAGCTGGCAGGACAGGCGTGAATTGCCCATCACTTCAAACGCTTCGTCGAGGCGGTCTTCTTCCTCTTCGGTTGGTTTATGGAGTTTGGGCAGCCACGCCTCGTCGACATAGACATGGCAGGTTGCACAAGCCGCTGCACCGCCGCACTCCGCCTTGATCGGCAAGCCATGATCACGGATGATTTCCATCACGCGCCAGCCGTCAAGAGCGGCCAGCTCGTGGCTTTTGCCCTGGCGGTCAATCACGATCAAACGGCGTTCATCGCTCATGGTTTCATCCTCCCGTCAGGCATCGAGCATCAAATCATCGCCAATGGGGTCAAGGTCCAGTTCACGCTCAACCCTGTGAACCCATGCTTTCACCGACGGAAATTCATCAAGATCAAACCCGCCTTCCGGCGCAACCCGCGTATAAGCCACCAAGGCGATGTCCGCGAGGCTGAGCGTATCGCCGACGAAAAAATCGCGGGCCATAAGGCGCATTTCCATCACTCCCAGTGCACGCCGCCCCTTATTCATCAAGAATGGGTCGATCTCGGCTTCGGATTTCTTCAGAAATGCTTTCTGGAATCGGCGCACCGCAATGGCCGGTTCGTGGCTGTACTGCTCCCAGAACATCCATTCGAGCATTTTTGCGCGGTCAAAGGCATCATCGGGAACAAGGTCGGACCCTTCGGCCAGAAACAGCATGATCGCGCCCGATTGCGCCAGGGTGCGACCATCGTCGCGGGTCAGGCATGGCACCTGGCCTGCCGGATTGATGGTTAGAAATTCTGCCGTACGGGTATAGCCGGAGGTCACATCGACCTCGACCCAGTCGAACGGGACACCCATACGTTCGGCCACCCATTTGACCTTCATGCAATTGCCGCTGCGGCTGTCGCCGTAAATCGTGATCGGACGGATCAAGACTCACTCCTGTTTGTGCTGAACCCAGCCTAGCGCCGGATTACCTGACGCCCAAACGTTTCTGAAGCTCGCTGGACGATGTCGTGTACTGAAAGCGCAATTTGGCATCCGGACGGCAAATGCGGAATGCCGCCTGAGACATCAAGGCTGCCTCATGGAAACCGGACAGGATGAGTTTCAACTTGCCCGGATACCAGTTGATGTCACCGACCGCGAAAATCCCCGGCGTGGATGTTTCGAACTTTTCCGTGTCCACCGGGATCAGGTTTTCATGCAGATTCAGGCCAAATTCAGCGACCGGACCCAGCTTCATCGTTAAACCATAGAAGGCCAACAGCATATCGGCGCTTAACGTCTCTTCACCTGCACTGCTTTTCAGGCGCACGCCCGACAATTGCCCGGCTTCGCCTTCCAGCCCCGCGATTTGCGCGACTTTGAAATCCATCTTGCCAGCGTCGACCGCGGCCAGCATCTTGTTGACGCTGTCGGGTGCGGCTCGGAAATCCGGGCGGCGATGCACCAGCGTGACAGACTGGGCAATGGGCAAGAGGTTGAGCGTCCAGTCGAGCGCAGAATCCCCGCCCCCGGCAATCACCAGATTCTTGTCCCGGAATTGTTCCATTTTCCGGACGGCGTAAAACACCGATTTGTCTTCAAACGCATCAATGCCGGGAATAGGTGGTTTTTTCGGCTGGAAAGATCCACCGCCCGCCGAGATTACAACGACAGGCGCGGTCAGACTTGTCCCGGCATCGGTTGTCAGTTTCCAGCGTCCATCATCCAGCTTTTCCAGGGCCACAGCCATCTGGGAAAAATGATAAACCGGATCAAAAGGCTCGATTTGCTCCAACAGGCGATCGGTCAATTCCTGGCCGGATACGACAGGCAGGGCGGGAATGTCGTAGATCGGTTTTTCCGGATACAGCTCGGCGCACTGACCGCCCGGACGGTCCAGAATGTCGACCAAATGTGCCTTGAGATCGAGCAAGCCCAATTCAAACACATTGAACAGGCCGCACGGACCGGCACCAACAATGATGACATCGGTTTCGTGAGAACCACCGGGCTCTGGCGTGTTGAGTGTCGATGTCATTTATTCATCCGTATTTATCGGCCAATGGCAGGTCTGCGGCACTGCGTCACTTTACCCGGCGCAGCGCGATCCCGCATATAAGGGCAGAACGCGTCAGGCTCCACCCACCGGGCTAAAGGAATTCACATGCACAATGTCGCACCTGTCCCGCCAGAAAACTGCTCCAGCATGGCTGAAGTCCGCGAAGGCGTAGACGCGCTCGACCGTCAACTGGTTGCACTGATCGCCGAACGTGCGCGCTACATGAAGGCCGCCGCGCGGATCAAGCCATCACGCGATGTCGTGCGCGACGAAGCCCGGATTGATGATGTTCTGACAAAAGTCGGCAAGGCGGCCGATCAAGCAAACCTGCCGCGCGAAATCGCCGAACCGGTTTGGCGTGAGCTTGTCGAGCGCTCAATTGCCTATGAATTCACCGTCTGGGATTCGACACGCCGCTAAAGCTTCAGCGTGTCCTTGATGACGCGTTTGGTGTCTTCGCTGACCCGTTCGACAGATTGCGCGGCTTTGGACCACTCGGCCGAGGCAGCCGTTTCGACCTGCTCGCACGCTTCTGACAAGGCAACCGCGCCAACGCCGCGCGCCGCGCCTTTGAGTGTGTGCACAGCCGCCGACCAATCATCGGCA
>CAXBKM010000226.1:0-3833 GCA_963976265.1 uncultured Maricaulaceae bacterium | reverse complement strand
TTGCACCATTGCGGTAATAACGCGCCAGAAGCTGTCCGGCCTCGCGCGCAGCATCGTCCAGAAGATGCCGGTCGACGTCAGGCACCGCCAATGGCGAGACGATCAACATAAACGCTTGGAGCGTTGATGGAGCTTCGGAAATAGAGATCACTGGCCGGAATGATTCGGGCGAATATGTCGTTAAGATCACCGGCAACGGTGATTTCACTGACCGGATGGTCGATCTGGCCTTTGGAAATCCGGAATCCAGAAACACCGACCGACCAGGACCCGGTATTGGCATTCAGGGACGGGCCGAACATTTCGGTAATCAGAACGCCCTCATCAATGCTGGCAATCATGTCGTCGCGCGATTGTTCGCCCGCTTCGAGATGCAGATTGCTGGGGCCAGCGCCAGGCGGTCCGCCCAGGCTGCGATTGGCGTATCCATTGGGCTCCAGCCCCAATTGCCGTGCAGATGCACAATTGAGGAACCATGTTGTCAGGCGTCCATCGTCGATAATATTGCGACGTTCGGCGGCAATGCCTTCACCATCAAAGGGATGAGATCCAAATCCCCAGGGGCGATGCGGGTCATCAACGATATTGATGCCTTTGGCAAAAACCGGTTCACCCATTTTCTCGCGCAGGAAAGAGACACCGCGTGCCACGGCCGGACCACTGATCGCGCCACACAGCGCCGACAGAAATGTCGAGGACACGCGCTGATCAAAAATCACCGGCAGATTTCCCGATTTCAGCCGTTGAGGGCCGAGGCGAGCGACCGTATTTTCACCGGCTTCCTTTCCAATCTCCTCGATGGAGCGCAGATCAGCGAGACGGCGCGCGCTGGTCATCGCATAGTCGCGTTCCATCGCGCCGTCTTTCGCCGCGATGACGCTGATGCCATAGCCACAGCTTGATTTGCGCCAGCTGCCGGAAAATCCGTTTGAAGAAGCGACGCCGACTGCGCCTTCGCCGCGACTGGCAAAGGCTGATTCCGTCATCGTGACGCCGGGCACAGCGCGCGCGACGGTTTCAATGTCGGTGGCGATTGTCTCTAGTGTTTCCGGAGTCCAGTCGCTGGCCTCGAATAGTTCAAGGGCGGGCGCCGCCTTAGTCAATTGTTCGGGATCGGCCAGACCGGCATAGGGGTCATCCGGCGCAGACCTCGCCATTGCGACGGCACGGTCAATCGCGATGGCACATCCATCTGCCGAGAGGTCAGAAAACGTAACCCCCGCCTGACGTTTGCCAACAAAGACGCGAATACCGGCGTCCTTGCTTTCGGAGCGCTCAATGTCTTCCATTGCGCCATCACGAACCGATAGCTCCAGTGAGCGTGATTCAACAATGGCGGCTTCAGCGGCGTCTGCGCCCGACTGAAGGGCCTGCGCCATCAAGTCGGCGGCAATGGCCTGCAGGGCCTGTGCATTGGGAGAGTCGTGTGTCATGCCCGGCTTGGTAACGCCGGGCATGACAAGAGACAACGTTGCTTCACAGAATGGCGTAATAAAGCAGGGTCAAGGCCATGCCGAGATAGATCAGCAAGGTCAGTACCGAGCCGATCATGCGGCCCGGACTGCGCGTGTCGCCACTGCTCATTGCATATCCGTGTGCGCCGCGAGCAAGCGTGAACAGCAAGCCAAAGACGTGGATCAAAATCACCGGAACGGACATCATCGCCAAAACGACCAACCCGATCAGGACGCCGGGCATCCATTCAATGGCATTGCCGTGGGCGCGCATTTTGCCCAGCATCTCGTCATTGCCGCCATCGCCCAGCGAGATTTTGTGTTTGCGCCGCGACAGGCTGGTATTCAATCCCAGCACGAGCAAAATCAACAGGTTCAGGCCGACATAAAGGCCTGCCGCTTCAAGTCCGGTCATGATTGAATAATCCTACTGATTATGGCCTTCAGCCGCGCATTCGGTTGAGGCGTTGACCATGAACATGCCAGCCTGGCTCATCTCGGTCAGGCTCATCTGACCACGAAGTGCCATCACCCGATCGGAATTTTCGTTCAGCGTGGCAACCAGGAAGTCACGACCATTTTCAGTCAAATTGGCGGTTGCCTTGCCGCTCATGCAGGTACACATGGCCTCTGGCATGTTGGAGGCGTTCAGGCAGGCGGCGGTGAAATCATCGTCTTCGCGGCCGCTGTCCATCGCTTCGCCGTCATTCATGCTCTCAGCCATGTCATTGGCGAGGTCCTGGGACATTTCGGCTGTCATTGGCCCATCGTCGTCACTCATGGCGGTATCATCGCTGCCACCCCCGCACGCGGCGAGCGCCAATGAACCTGCCAATAACAATCCAATTGAGTATTTCATGTGATCCTCCCCGATCAAAAAGTGTGTTCGCGCGCATACTAGCCTGATACGCGAACAATCAAAATAGGGATTTAGCCCGCGGGCATGGCCGCAGCTTCTTGCAGGGCTTCAACCAAAACGTCCGGCGCCGCTGCGCCCGGCAGGGCCAGCTGGCCGTTGAACACAAAGGTTGGGACACCGGTCACGCCCAGTCTGCGAAAGAACTGGGCTTCATCGCGCACCGCCGCCGCGTCGCGGTCCGATCCCAACAGATCGGCCAGAATGGCCGTATCCATGCCCGCATCCCCGCCGATTTTGATCAGTGTGTCGGTGTCGCCAATATCATCGAGCCGATTGAAATAGGCATCGAAAAGCGTGTCGGCGACCTCATTGGCGATTGCGGCATCCTGCCCGCGCGCCCAGCGCATCAGGCGGTGGGCATTCAGTGTTGAGGGGCGGTGTGTGATTTCGTCAAACTTGAAGGCAATTCCGGCTTCGGGCGCTGCGGATTCGAGATGATCGCGCATTTTCTGCCAGACATCGCGGTTCGATCCGGAGAATTTCGCTTTCATATACGCCTTGTAGGGCGCGCCTTCGGGTGGCAGCGCCGGGTCCAGCTCGTAGGGCCGCCAGACCGTTTCAACCTTGATGTCAGCTGCCAATTTCTGCGCTGTCAGCCAATTGCGATGACCCAGCCAGCACCAGGGGCAAACAAAATCGGAGACAAAATCGACCTGAACGGTCGCCGCTTTACTCGACATGGGCGGGCATCAGCGGCAGGCAGACACCCAGACCGGCCTGGATGATTTCGCCAGCTGATAATTGCTCTTCGGGTTCCAGCGTCGCGAATATGGTTTCGGACTCGACGCGCGCCGCTTCAGGATCATCAATCATGGCCCGGTCTTGCAAGGTGCCCTGACTGCCCAGCGCCATGGCACGATAGAGATCATCGCCGCTGGCATTGCGCATTTCGGTCGCCAGACAGCCGCAAAACTCGGTGTAATCAACCGTGCTTCCGCCCTGATTGGCGGCCTGCTGCACCCGGCAGGCATGGGCCATAAAACCGTCAAGGCTCTCGGCATCCGTGGCATAACCGGGCACGCTGGCTTGCGCCTGCATCAGCGACATTATCAGGGCGAGGGTGATCATGGGCGTGGGCTCCGGCTGTGGTCTTCGTGCGGGATGCTAGCCGGTCACGCGCGCGATGGGGAGGGGGGAGAGTCAGACTTTTGCTGACGCAATTCGGTCCGGCCTCTGTAGGCGGAGCTGCGAACGCCTGGGACTAAAGCCCCAGCTCGTCCCACATCTCGTCGACCCGCTTTTTCGTCGCCGCGTCCATGTCGAGTTTTTCGCCCCATTCGCGGTCGGTTTCGCCGGGCAGTTTGTTGGTCGCGTCGAGGCCGATTTTCGAGCCGACACCAGACACCGGTGAGGCAAAGTCGAGATAATCAATCGGCGTGTGTTCGATCACCGTGATGTCGCGCGCGGGGTCCATGCGGGTGGAGATCGCCCACATCACGTCTTTCCAGTCCCGCGCGTCG
>CAXBKM010000225.1:0-3864 GCA_963976265.1 uncultured Maricaulaceae bacterium | reverse complement strand
CCGTCATGTTCAAAATAAAACCGCGCGAGCTCGGCGATTTCGGCGGACCCGAACAGGATCAAGGGTTTGTCAGACATCGAGCATCTCCCAACTGAGCGGATCGTGCCGTTTGATGTCGGCCTTGGCCTTCGATGAGAAGAGGCGCTCAAATTCACGCGCCGGAATGCCGTCACGCGCCCGAATGGCGCGCGCATTGGCCTCAGTTATCCCTTCCCCGGCCTGGATGTCCTGGGTCGCATAGAAATGCCGACGGTAAATCGGCGATTGGCTCTCGGCCGTGTTGGAACCGAATGATGGTGTTCCGACAGCGTCGAACGCTTCGCGGCAGCGCGTCACCAGATCGGCCAGTTCATCGGGTTCAATGGCGAAGCTGGAATCCGGACCGCCTTCGGACCGGTCGAGGATGAAATGTTTTTCAATGACCGCCGCGCCCAGACCCGTCGCGAGCACTGCGGCGGTTGTATCGAGCGTGTGGTCGGAAAACCCGACAGGTATTGCGAACCGGCTCCGCAGGGCAGAAATGTTGGCGATATGCGCGTCGCCGAGCGGGGCGGGATACGCACTCACACAATGCAGGAGCGCAAAGTCCGGCGCTCCAATCCGTTCCAGAAAACTGACCGTCGCATCAATATCTTCGAGGCTGGATGCGCCCGTCGACAGGATGAGCGGCTTGCCGGTAGCCGCGGCTTTCTGGATCAGCGGCCAATCGGTGAGTTCGTTGGACGCGATCTTGTAAGCGGGTGCGCCCCAGTCTTCGAGCCGGTTCACAGCATCCGCGTCGAAGGGCGACGAGAACATCGTAATCCCGACCTTGCGCGCATGGTCAAACATTTGGGGAAACCAGCCATAAGGCGTGGCGGCCTCGGCATAGAGTTTGTGCAGATTCCAGCCTGCCCATGTCCCGGTCGTAATCTGGAATTCCGGACGATCACTCGGCAGGGTCAGGGAGTCCGCCGTATAGGTCTGAAATTTCACCGCATCGGCGCCGCACGCTTTTGCGACTTCGATCATTTTCAGCGCTTTTGAGATGTCCTTGTTGTGATTGCCGGAAACCTCGGCGATCACATAGGGCGCATGGCCATCGCCAATGACGCGACCATCAATCGTCAATTCTGATCGGGGTTTCCCGCTATTGCTCGCCATCATCCGCGCTCGCATGCCCTACTTGAAAGGCAAGCGTCGCGTGATTCGTCTTAACGATTACTCGCCAAGCGCTTCGATAATCGCTTCAGCAGCACGGGCGGCCCCCTTGCCATCAATAAGCGCGCGCCCTGTCCAGCTCGACCGGCGTTTTGTGGCCTGCGAGGCGATGGCTGCACCCAATTGCCCGGAGAAATTTCGTGCACTGGCATCCATCACGCTGGCCAGCCCCGCTTCCGCGAACGGCATATTGATCGCGAGCGTGTCCGCATCGGGCGCCAGAATAACCGCAGGCGTGTTGCACGCCGCGGCCTCATATTTGGTCAGGCCGGGCCCGAGGACCGCAACAGCCGACATGCCGAGCAAATCGCGCAAACTGTCGGGAGCATCCAGTAGTTCGACATCCGACTTCTTGCATTGGGTCGTCAAATGGGTGCGCCGCGCCGTGCTGAGCTGGGGGCCGGCGACAACCTTGACTTCAAAGCGCGGGAAGGACGTCGTGTTCAATGCCGCTTCGAGTGCGGTCTCTGTCAGCGCCCAGGGATCTGCGCCGCCAATGGATATCATCACCACATTTGGACGCGATTTCAGCTTGGACGGTTCCTGAGCGTATTCATCTGACAGGATGGAAAATTGCGGACCTGACAACCAGGTCTTGGCTGCGCGCTGACGCGCGGCCTCCGACATCAGATAAGGGGTCAGAACAACATCCGCCTTGACGCCTTCAATATAGGCATCGGGACCAAGGCCATCGACCACGACGGCGCCATTGCCTGCCTTTTGAACGTATTTGACCCAAGCGGGAATATTGTCACGGGCACCGGCATGACTCATGTCAAAAATGATATGGCCTTCGGCAGGCAGATTGTCGCCTGGATCCAGCTGGAGAACGGGTAGATCACCTACCCCTTCGAGTTCGCCGGCATCGGAATCCAGTATCAAACCGACTGCCTGGCCCGAACTGGTCAACGCCTTGGCGAGAGCAAGCGACCGAACCGCATGCCCCATCCCGATATCAGGGCCAAATTGAAACCGCATCCAAATCATTTAATGCCCACCAGTTCACCAAGCGTTTCAACTACATGTACAGGATCGCCTGTTTCCATCCCAACATAAAGTGGCAAGGACAGACAACGCTCATAATAATTTGTGGCGCCGGGGGGCGTCTGATCGCCATACAGGCGTCTGTAATAGGGCTGGCTGGTCACAGGCATGTAATGCACCTGACTGCCAATGCCGCGCTCAGCCAGACCGCGCATCAGATCGGCACGCGTTTGGCCCAAGGCTTCAAAATCAATCAAGACGCCATAGAGGTGCCAGCACGGATCACAGGCCCCAACGCGGCTGATCGGGCGAATGTGAGGCGCAAGCGGCGTGAGCGCCGCGTCGTAAATCTCTGCCAGTTCACGGCGCCGCGCGGCAAAGGCGTGCAACTTGCCCAATTGCGAACGTCCAAGCGCGGCCTGAATATCCGTCATGCGATAATTCCAGCCGAGCGTCGTCATTTCATGCCGCCAGGGCTCGTCAGGATCACCCTCGAAAGTCGACGCGTCCCGGCTGATGCCATGCGACCGCAACAGCTCAATTTTCCCGGCAAGCGCGGCATCGCCGGTTGTAACGGCCCCGCCCTCTCCGCATGCAATCGTCTTGACCGGATGAAAGGAGAAACTGGCTGCATTGGAATGGGCACAATTCCCGACAGGACCATCTGGCGTTTCGGTGCCCAGCGCATGGCAGGCATCTTCGATGACATACGCACCGTTTGCATCCGCCAATGCCTTGATAGCGGGCATGTTGGCGGTTTGCCCGGTCAAATGAACCGGCAAAACCGCCTTGATCGATCCGTCAACGCGTCCAATTGCGGCTTCGAGCGTTTCAGGGGTCATCAGGCCGGTATCAGGATCGACATCGGCAAACACCACATCGGCGTTGCAATACCGCGCCGCATTCGCCGTTGCCATGAAGGTGATCGCCGGCACGATACAAATATCGCCTTCGCCCACGCCCAGCCCGGCCAATGCCAGATGCAAGGCCGCCGTCCCCGAAGAACAGGCCATTGCGTGCGTTGCGCCCGTCAATCCAGCCAGCGCCATTTCAAACGAGGCGATTTCCGGTCCGGTGGTGAGAAAATCCCCACGAAGGACGCGATTGACCGCCGCTATGTCGTCTTCGCCAATCGATTGGCGTCCATAGGGCAGATATCGGTCTGTCATGCTGGGTGCTCACGGTAAGACAATGCGGCGATCTTGCCACGAGTCGGGCATGAAAAAAGGCGGCGCTGTTTCCAGCACCGCCCTTTTGTCGCCGTGGTAAGGCTCAGTTTAGTTTCCGCGCAGCAGGCTGAGGATGATTTGCGGTTGCGAGTTGGCAATCGAGAGCGCCTGCACGCCCAATTGCTGTTTGACCTGCAAGGCCTGCAATCGCGCGCCTTCAACGGCCAGATCGGCATCAACGAGGTTGCCGACACCCTTGGTCAGGGAGTCCATCAACTTGCCGACAAAGCCCGAATGCGCTTCGATTTTCTTCAGGTCGGACCCCAGATTTGCCAGGGCCTGATTGACATTGTCGAGGCTGGTCTTGATCTGCGATACCAGACCGGTTGCCAGGGTCACTGTGCCCAGGCTGGCACTGGTTGCGATCGTGATGATCGAACCTGACAGGCTGAGATCCTGGGTTTTCAGTGTGACAGAGCGCGACGCATCGGCATCGGCCAGAAATTCGATA
>CAXBKM010000224.1:0-3894 GCA_963976265.1 uncultured Maricaulaceae bacterium | reverse complement strand
CTTGCCGGTGCCACGGTCGCGGAGATCGCTCAGACTGCAGACTGGATGACGCCGGAAGTGCGCCAGAAATCACTGGATGTTGGCCCCGTCATGCTCGATATGGCGCGCCGTGCCCATGCGGGCGGCGTGATGATCGCCTTTGGCACCGATAGCGGTGTCTCGCGTCATGGTGACAATGCGCGGGAATTTGCCTTGCTGGTTGAAGCCGGAATGACGCCCATGGAAGCAATCTCCAGCGCGACGGTCACCGCGTCACAGCACATCCAGATGGCAGACCAGATCGGCAGTATCGAAGCTGGAAAACTTGCGGACATTATCGCTGTCGATGAAAATCCGTGGGAGGACGTCAACGCGCTTCTGGACGTGGCTTTCGTGATGCAGGGCGGCGTGGTGCACAAAAGCGAATGACCAATCTCGACGACACATTTTCAGGCACGAAGGCGGTTGCGGACGCGCTGAAATTTGACGAATCGGCGCTTGATGCCTGGATGAAAGCCCATGTTGAAGGCTATTCAGGACCGTTGACGGTCAACCAGTTCAAGGGCGGGCAATCCAACCCGACCTACAAGATCGAAGCCGGCGGCAAGGCCTATGTCTTGCGCCGCAAACCACCCGGAAAGCTGCTGCCATCGGCCCATGCTGTGGACCGCGAATATCGCGTCATGAAGGCTCTGGGTGGAGCCGGTTTTCCGGCACCCCAGATGTACGGGCTTTGCGAGGACGCCGATGTCATCGGCACGCCCTTCTATGTGATGGATTTCGTCGACGGACGGATTTTTTGGGACCCGATGCTGCCCGATCTGGCGGCGCCGGACCGTGCGCCAATCTATGATGCCATGAACGCAACATTGGCCCAGCTTCATGCCTTCGACCCAAATGCATTGGGACTCGGCGATTATGGCAAGCCGGATGCCTATATCGCGCGCCAGATCGCACGCTGGTCCAAACAGTACAAAGCATCAGAGACCCGAGAAATTCCAGCCATGGACCGGTTGATTGGCTGGCTGCCCGATGCGACGCCGCAGCAGGACCGCTCCAGTATCGTTCACGGGGACTTCCGTCTCGACAATATGATATTTGCCAAGAATGAGCCGCGCGTCATTGCCGTGCTCGACTGGGAGCTCTCCACGCTTGGCGATCCGTTAGCTGATTTCACTTATCAATTGATGCAGTGGCGCACGCCCAAAGAGCTGCGCAATGGCTTTCTGGGTGTGGACATAAAGTCGCTGAACATTCCGTCTGAAGCCGATTATGTCGCGGCCTATTGCCAGCGGACCGGCCGCGAGGATCTGCCTCAACTCGACTTTTACTTTGCCTATAATCTCTTCCGCCTCGCCTCGATTGTGCAGGGTGTTTATCACCGCTCCACGCAAGGCAATGCGTCGAATGCCAAAGCGAAAGAATACGGCGCCATGGTTGAACCCATGGCCGATTATGCGTGGACGTTCGCGGAACATATGGGCGCCTGATTTTAGCCGGGCATCGTTTGAATGAAATTGTAGACGGGTAGCGCAAACACAATTGCCATCACCACTTCAACGATGATCGACACATAATTGTGCCGCGTCCGCACGCCTTTTGATCCATCCAGCAGGAGCGAGAGGACGCGGCCGCCCGCCGCCCCGGCCCAACCGGCACACAGCATGGCCGACGCGCCGATGAAGCCAAAGCCTGTGAAAAGCGCAACCAGCAGGGCCACGTGCAAGGCCAGAAAGACCCCGCCAAATGTCGCGCGAAATTCAGCATAGCCATCGGGCTGCGCCGGGTCCGCCTGCATGCGAACAAATTTGGCCGCCCAACCTGGCGATACCAGAGCGCCCGCGCCCAAGGCTGCACCAAACAACCCCGCAATGGCGACAATAATCGTCACTATATCCATGATCTTACCCCCAATTCTTGATATCAGCCTTCGTTAGACAACCGCTTCATTTCCATGCGTGCAATCGCCCGCTCATGTACTTCGTCGGGTCCGTCAGCCAGTCGTAACGTGCGAATACCGGCAAAGGAATGTGCCAGCGGCGTATCGGCGGAGACCCCCGCGCCGCCAAACACCTGGATCGCATCATCAATGACCTTCAGCGCCATTTGCGGGGCTGCGACTTTGATCATGGCGATTTCCTTTTGGGCGACCTTGTTGCCGACCGTATCCATCATCCAGGCCGCTTTCAGGGTCAATAAGCGTGTCGATTCGATATCAATCCGCGCCTGCGCAATCCGGTGATGCCAGACCGACTGATCAGCAATGCGCTTGCCAAAGGCGACCCGGCTCATCGCCCGGCGAACCATCAACTCCAGCGCGCGCTCTGCGGCCCCAATTGTTCGCATGCAATGGTGTATCCGGCCCGGCCCCAGGCGACCTTGAGCGATCTCGAAACCCCGCCCCTCGCCCAGCAGAATATTCGACGCAGGCACACGGACATTGTCGAGTTCAACCTCCATATGGCCGTGCGGTGCATCATCATAGCCAAAGACCGGCAAGTGACGCTTGACCGTCACGCCTTTGGCGTCAGCCGGAACCAAGATCATGGATTGCTGCTTATGCCGGTCCGCTTCGAAATCGGTCTTGCCCATCACGATATAGATCGCGCAGCGCGGATCACCGGCGCCCGATGACCACCATTTGCGGCCCTTGATGACATAGTCATCACCATCACGGGTGATCGCACACTGGATATTGGTCGCATCCGAGGATGCCACCTCCGGTTCGGTCATCAAGAAGGCCGATCGAATGTCGCCATTCAACAAAGGCTTGAGCCAGCGCTCCTGATGTTCCGGCGTGCCATAGCGTGTGAGGACTTCCATATTGCCGGTATCGGGCGCGGAACAGTTAAAAACCTCCGACGACCACAGCGCGCGTCCCATTTCCTCGGCGAGCGGCGCATAATCGAGATTGGATAATCCCGCCCCGTCATCGGATTCAGGCAGAAACAGATTCCAGAGCCCGGCGGCTTTGGCTTCGGCTTTCAATTCCTCAATAATCGGAAGGACCTGCCAGCGATTGGATCCGAATCCCGCAAGTTGCTCGGAATAGGTGCTCTCATTGGGATAAATGCGCGCATCCATGAAGGCGCGAAGCTTGTCGAGATATTCCTGGCATCGCGGCGAATAGGCAAATTCCATGTCTGCGTCCCCTTGCACGTTCGAATCGTCCCGACTTTCGCCGGTATGTTTCGCCCACTATAGCGGGCTAATCAGAAAAGGGAGTCGATTCGCGTGATCTGGCCTGTCATTCTTTTGGCGACGCTCGTCACGGCCTTTGTTTCCGGCGTGTTCGGCATGGCTGGCGGGTTGATGCTGATGGGTGTTCTGGTCCTCCTATTGCCCGTGTCTGCCGCCATGGTCGTGCATGGTGCCGTGCAATCGGTGTCGAATGGCTGGCGTGCAATCCTGCTGCGCCGCTGGATCGATTGGCGCGTCATCGGCATCTATCTGTTCGGATCGGCCGCCGCGCTTGTCCTGTTGTTCTCGCTGACCTTCCAACTCGCCGAAGCCTGGTTATTCATCGTGCTCGGCCTTGTGCCCGGGCTCATCTGGATTCCCAAAAAACGCCTGGAACTCGACGCCCGAAAGCCTCTGCATGCAAGTCTATGCGGCTTTGCCGTGACGGGCCTGAATGTCGTGGCTGGTGTTTCGGGGCCCTTGCTCGATATTTTCTTTGTCGCGGATGGCGTCGATCGACGTATGGTGGTCTCGACCAAGGCCGCCACTCAGGTCATCAGTCACGGCGTCAAGATCGCCTATTATATCGCTCCGGCTCTCGCCGCCAGCGCCCTGCCACAACCGATGTGGCTGCTGGCCGCCGCTCCGCTTGCAATCATCGGCACCACGCTGGGCGCACGTGTTCTGCACATAATGAGCGATGTCCAGTTTCGAAACGCAACGAAATGGATCGTG
>CAXBKM010000223.1:0-3918 GCA_963976265.1 uncultured Maricaulaceae bacterium | reverse complement strand
GGCTGGCCGAAAGTGACGCTGAAAGGCCGCAACAACATCGCCAAGCCCGGCCTTCAAATCATAACCAATCGTCTCAAGGTCGCCTTCAATGTTCGTAGATGGCTCACCGGCCTCATCCGGCCAGATCGCACACCCCGCTTCAGCCAAATACTTCCAGGGAAATTTTTCGCCCGGATCCTGTTTGCGCGTCGGAGCAAAGTCGGAATGCCCGATGACATTTCCAATCGGAATTCCGCGGCGCGACAGAATTTCGCGAACAAGTCCGATGACGGCGTCAATCTGGACATCGGGAAAGTCCGGCAAGCCGAAATCATGGCCGCCATTGACGATTTCGATGCCGATTGAGGCCGAATTCATATCCGTGATATTTGCCCAGCACCCCAGTCCGGCATGCCACGCACGCTTGTCTTCGTCGACGAGCCGAAACACGCGACCATCTTCCTCGATCATGTAATGCGCGCTGACCTTGGCGCCTGCGTCGCACATGCGGGTTAGCGCCGCGTCGCCGCTTTCCATACCGGTATAGTGCAGCATGACGTGGCTAATCGGCAGCGCGCGGTCATCAAAGTTGGGCGAAGGCGTTTCGATAAAAATCACGAGGCGTTTTCGCGTATTGGTGCGGGTTTGAGCAAGACTTTTGTTTCAAACTCAGAATATGGCCCAGCGTACACACTGCCCGAACCGGGCTGCATCATTGCGAAAAACGAGAAGGGCGCAGCTTTACTGACGACCGGCAGAATCAACCGTCCAGCCATCCGGGCCCAGATGCGCATTCAGCAGTGTCGGGTCACCACCGTCGTCGCGATCGTTTGAATTGCCACGCACCTTGCGCCAGAGCCACCAGGCCCCTGCGACCAGCATGGCAACGCCAACAACAGCCACCGCAGCAGCGGTCAGAACAGCCGCAAGGAAAAAGACCAGTGCCGCGAATGCAATCGCCAGCACTGCCGCAATCAAACCGCGCGCGAGACGACCCAGCTTCGTCGCAAATTCCGGTGATCCGTTCAGGGTCTCTGTCATGATGGTTACTCCAATAGGCCCCTCGCCTCACAGACAATTTCGGGGCCAGACCGGCTTACGTCAACGGGACTCGCTTGATCGTGATCCCCTGTCGGCCTTGATTTTCGCGTAAGCATCGTTAATCGCAGCCATTTTTCCATCCGCCAATTTCTGCAATTCCATCGGTGCACCGCGCGCCATCAGGGCATCAGGGTGATTCTGCGCCGCAATTCGGCGATAGGCGCGCTTTAAACCCGCATCGTCGACATCCGGATCAATACCCAGAATCAGATAGGGATCATCGTCGGGCGCGCCGATATGGCCCATGCGGATGCGACGAAACTCCCGGTTGGAAAATCCGAAAATATCCGAAACGGCTTCAAGATATTCAATCTCGCTGACCGTTACCGCGCCGTCCGCCTTGGCGATATGAAACAGCCCGTCCAACACATCTTCCAACACCGCAGAATGTGCGCGATAGCGCCGAGCCAGGCGCCGCGCATAGCCGTCAAAGCCCAGCGTGGTTTCCTTGGCCAGGTTGAACGCCATCTCTATGGCTTCTTCGCCGTGCGGCGGTGGACGAAATACTTCTCGAAAGGCGGCGACCTCATCGGATGTTACAAAGCCATCGGCCTTCGCCATCTTGGCGCCCAACCCGATCAGCGCCATGGCAAAGTCCGCGTCATCGACACGGTGGCCCGGCCCACAATCCTCACCCTCGCAATCGAACGGGTCGGATGGACCGGAAAACAAATCTGTCAGCTTGCGCCAAATGGACATGAGGTTAGTCTCCGCAATGCCCATTTAGCCCCAGATACGAGTCCACGCGAGTCATGAACAGAGATTGGGAATTCTGGATTGATCGCGGTGGCACCTTTACCGACATTATTGCGCGTCGGCCCGATGGTCTGGTGCAGGCGAAAAAACTTCTGTCGGAAAGCCCCGACTATGACGATGCGGCGTCGGTAGGCGTTCGGCGGTTTTTGGAGTTGAAGCCCGGGGACGCCATCCCGAAAGGTCGTGTGGCCGCTGTTAAAATGGGCACAACGGTTGCCACAAATGCCCTGCTGGAGCGCAAGGGTGCCAAAACCCTGTTTGCGGTCACGCGTGGTTTTGCGGATCTGTTGTTCATCGGCGATCAGACGCGGCCTGATATTTTTGCCATGGAGATTGATCGCCCCCTTCCTTTGCATGCGAAGGTTTTGGAAATTGATGAACGTATCGGCGCGGATGGCGGACTGGTTGAACCTCTCGATGAGGCCGCAGCCAAAGCTGCGTTTGAGCAGGCTCGCCGCGAGGGCTACACGACCATCGCGATTGCGCTGATGCATGCCTATGGCTGGCCCGTCCATGAGGAATTGCTCGAAAAACTGGCCCGTGACGCCGGATTTGAAACCATCATCCGGTCCAGCATTGCCAGCCCGCTGGTCAAGATTGTGCCGCGTGCGTCAACGGCGGTGCTCGATGCCTATCTGACACCGGTCTTGCGTGATTATGCGGGCCGCGTCGCCGACCGTCTCGACGGGACGCCACTTTTCTTTATGCAGTCATCGGGTGGCTTGGCCGCGGCAGAGAATTTTGCGGCACGCGATGCCGTTTTGTCGGGTCCCGCGGGCGGCGTGGTCGGCATGGCCAAAACGGCTGCCGCGGCAGGCTTCCCCAAAGTCATCGGGTTTGACATGGGTGGCACCTCTACCGACGTCTCACGTTTTGATGGCGAGCAATATGAGCGCGTCACCGAAGCGCGCGTCGCAGGCCAGCGCCTACGCGCGCCGATGATGGCGGTTCACACCGTTGCGGCTGGCGGTGGCTCCATCCTCAGCTTTGATGGCGAGCGCGCACGGGTCGGCCCGGAATCGGCAGGCGCCATGCCGGGGCCAGCCGGGTATGGGCGGGGCGGGCCTGCGACCGTGACCGACGCCAATATTGTGCTGGGCCGTATTCAGCCCTCGGGCTTCCCGCACGTCTTTGGCCAGGATGGCCAATCACCGCTTGATCCAGACGCCAGCCGGGCGGCGCTCCAGGCCCTGGCTGACCAGATGGCCCTGCCAAGCGCGGAGGCGGCGGCCGAAGGTTTTTTGAAAGTTGCCATTGAAAACATGGCCCAGGCCATCAAGCACATCTCGACCAGTCAGGGCGTCGACCCGGCGCGATATGCGCTATCCGCCTTTGGCGGTGCGGGCGGCCAGCATGGCTGCAAGGTCGCCGAGAGCCTGGGGATGGACACGGTCCTGCTTCACCCCATGGCAGGCCTGCTTTCCGCGCTGGGGATTGGTCTGGCCGAATTGCGTGAGACCCGTGAGGCCTCAATTGAGATCAATTTCAAAGCGGGACGGGTAGCAGCGTTAGCAAAACTCGACGCGCTCGAAGCTGAAACCCGCCACAGCCTTATCGCACAGGATGTGAATGACGGTGCGATAAAAGTTCGCCGCGAATGGCGATTGCGCGTTTCCGGATCTGATACCGCCCTGCCCGTTACACAAGGTGAGCCAGACGCCATGCTGGCCGAGTTCAACTCCGCCCATGAGCGGCTATTCGGTTTTCGTCCTGATGGCGCGGACCTCATCATTGAGTCGGTGGCTGCAGAAGCCATCGCTGATCCGCCCGGCGCCGGGGATTGGCATATCGATATCCCCACCCAATCCGGCAATCCTGAGCCCGTCGGGCGAAAGCCGGTGTTTGAAGGGGATAGATGGCGTGATATTCCCGTTTTCCGGCTTGTGGATTTCGGTGCAGGCGGCACCTGTTCCGGGCCTGCCATCATCCTAGAACCCAATTCGACCCATGTCGTCGAGGCCGGCTGGACAGCGACGCGAAAGCCATGCGGAACACTGGTCCTGAACGCGACAAAACTGCGAAGGAACGGTCAGGAAACAACCAAGGTCGACCCCATTCGATTGGAACTCTTCAACAAGCGCT
>CAXBKM010000222.1:0-3949 GCA_963976265.1 uncultured Maricaulaceae bacterium | reverse complement strand
TGAAGCTGGATGCGGTGTGCCACGATCATCCACACAGACAGCGCGGATAACGCGCCATTCTTCGAGCGTGCGCGTGCGTTGTTCTTCAATCAGCTCGGTTTCATAAACGCCTGCCAGCGCCAAGCCGGTAATCGCCGTTGCGGGTGGTGGAGCCCCAAAGGATCCGCCACCGCCGCCAGCGATTGCGATTGCCGTAGAACCACCGCCCGCGCCTGCTCGTGAGCCAGCGCCCGCATTGGCATTGGCCGACGCGTTTACATTGGTCGTGACATTAACGTTGGTATTGACGTTGACGCCCACATTGATGCGTGGACCGTGAATTGTGATATTGGGCGGGCGAACACGGTGGCCACCACCATGACCACACCCGTGGCTGCAACCACCATGGCCGCCACCTTCATCACCACCGGCCCAAACTGGGGCGGGGGCGGCTGTCAGCGCGAAACCGGCAATTACAGAAAATAAAACGTACCGAATTGATACGAACATGGACCTGCTCCCTTAATACTGCGCCTGGCCGTGCAAGCAGTGGGCCGAATTCGCGGCTCAGGGGTGGCGCGCTCGCGTTAGAGGGGTATGGCCTCGATATTGAACCCTGCTGGTCAAATTGGGACGCATCGAAACGGCGCGCTCATCGAATTGATCAGGAGACGTATCCCGTGCTGCATGCCCACACAAAGGCGCTCTATTCATATTGGGATTCACGGCGCAATGGTGCTGCCATTCCCAATCGCACCGATATTGCGCCCGCCGCGATCGGTAATCTGTTGAGCCGGCTGTTCATCCTGCAACGCGCAGACGCAGACCATCATGTCTTTCGACTGGCCGGAACGGGTGTTTGTGACCTGTATCGACGTGAATTTCGCGACCAGAATTTTTTAAGCCTGTGGCAGGGTTTTGACCGTGACCATATGCGCGCCCTTCTGGAAGCCGCCCGGCCCCCGCCTCTGCATTGATTTCCGCGATCACGCTGGAAGGCAATGCGATCGATGCGGAAATCTCTCTGTTTCCGCTCAATGGTACGCATGGCCAAACCGACCGAATTCTTGGCCTGTTTCAACCGCTTGATGATATTGGCGTCTTGAACAAGCGCCCCATAGTTCGTCAAATCGTACGTGAGGCACGGCTTCCAGCCCGAGCTCGCGCATCGGGCATTACCGGTCTCAAACATGGTAGCGCAATGGTCCCTGCCCGTGCTGCAAATGACGCCTGATCTGGCAAGCCCTTCTTAATATAGCTGAGTCAGACTGCACGCTCATTGGAGCGTACGTGATGGAAGACACGCCAGGCCGTCTGGATCGGCGAAAAATCAAGATCGCTGCGCGTGGTGCCCAAGAGCGCCGCCGTCACAGACGCGTGCCCCTGGCCATGCCAGGGCGTTTTCTCGATTGCGATCATCAGGAACACCGCTGCCGGCTGATTGACGTGTCACCGGGTGGTGCGAAAATCCTGGTCAAGCACCCACCGCGCGAAGACACACGCATCGTCCTTATGATTGAAGGTCTTGGCCGCATCGAAGGTGATGTTCTGCGCGTCGGCGCGAATTGGTTCACGACACGGTTTCAGGGCGGAACCATGAAGCGCGACCGTCTCGCCGATGCGATCACATGGCGCTTCAATATGGAACGCATGGGCCTTGAAGAAGATCGCGCTGCCCCGCGTCGTCCCGGCAAGGGCAGAGCGCTAATCAAATTGCGCGACGGCGTTGTTATTCATGCAGACGTTATCGATGTGTCGATCAGTGGCGCCGCCTTTGCCTGTCTGGAGCGTCCGCGTGTTGGCGAATCCGTCACGGTCGGCGAAATGACCGGAAGCGTTGCGAGGATTATTGATAACGGCTTCGCTGTTACATTCGTGCCGCCCACGGCCGATGAAGAAACAGCAGCGAAACAGGCGACAATGCCAGCTGCACGGCTAGCCACCGGTTAAGCCCAATCTATAACAAATCCTGAGATGGCCCGATTTTTGCCAAACACACGGATTATGTTTCAGAGAAATCAACACCGAGTGTCCCCTATGTCCCGCGATGGCGGCGCCACGAAAACGTGGTTCATAAAGGTCGATGGCCGTGTGTACGGGCCTTACACCCAAGCACAAATGCGCGCCTTCATTCAGGAAGGCCGCGTCGCTGCGCATTCGCTTGTCAGCATTGAGCGCGACGGCGGATGGAAGCCCGCTGTTGAGATCGAGATTTTGCGGAGCTGGCTTGACCAGGCCAGGGGCGCAGCGAACGATCGTGTCGACGCCAAGGGACAGGCCGCGAACTTCATAATCGTGGCTGATATCCGTTCAGAAACGGTACAGGCCTTTCAGGCGGCCCTGTCCCATTTTGGGGACGAAACCAGTATTCTGGAGGGTGTCTGGCTGTTGCGGACCGCATCGACGGCGGCAACGCTGCGTAATGAACTCAGCCATTTACTGGACATCAATGACCGCTTGTTTGTCGTTGATGCGTCGCAGGACAAATCTGCCTGGTTCAATCTGGGTGATGACGTAGACCAAAAAATCCGTAATCTCTGGGGTGGCCCGCGCTGATCAGTCGATCTGCCGGACATCAGCTTTATGGCGCTTCCAGTTCTCGACATAGTGGTCCGCTGAGGCTTTCAGCAATTCGCGCATATCATCGCCCAGCGTTTTGATGACGCGGCCCGGCGCGCCAACGACCAATGAATTATCAGGTATCTCTTTGCCTTCCGCGATAAGGGCATGCGCACCAATAACGCAATTAGACCCGATCTTCGCGCCATTCAGGATCGTCGCGCCGATACCGATCAGGCTGTAGTCACCGATCGTACAGCCATGCAGCATGGCCTGGTGGCCAATCGTGACGCCGCGGCCAATGGTCAATGGCCATCCGATATCGGTGTGCAGGACAGCGCCATCCTGAACGTTGGAATCCTCACCAATCGTGATCGGATCATTGTCGCCGCGGACCACAGAGCCATACCAGACACTCGCATTGTCGTTCAGGATTACGCGCCCCATCACCTCAGCGCTGGGCGCGACCCAGAAATTACCGGATGCCGGCAATGTCGGCTGCGCATCACCAATTGCGAAAATGGCCATTCTGATCCCCTGCCCGGTTCAATTGTGAAAGTCCTGCGAAAATTTCGCTTATGATTTGTTCACCGATCTAGACTGATACTTGGTTATCGATTCGGTGCCCATCACCAGAATCGACGATCATCGGAGGGAGGCTTCATAGCCACAGTGCGTCATTACTGCACACCACGACGAGCGCCCAGCGAGCTGGGATTATCTCGGGACCGGTCCTCCGGAAGCCTATCATTGAGCCGCGTTTTTCGCCCCTCTGCATTTCGCCGAGGGGTTTTTTGTAGCTGGAGATCCTGACATGGCAAAACGGTCCGCGAAACGTCGCAGAACCGCAGGTGAATTCAATTCTGAGCATTATGAGAACGAGCAGACCAAAGTTCGTGCGCTCTTTCCGGGACGAAGCTGGAGTCCGGATGATCGCGAGCCCATGCGTGACCAAAGCTATATCAAGACCATAAAGCCCCGCTCTGAAGGCCAGGCCTGCCTGATGAAAGCCATGGATGAAAACAATCTGGTGCTCGCCCTGGGCCCGGCCGGCACCGGCAAAACCTTTCTGGCGGTCGCCAAGGCCGTTGAGGCACTCGAGAACGGATCGGTCTCTCGTATTGTCCTGTCTCGTCCCGCGGTAGAGGCCGGCGAGAGTATCGGCTTCCTGCCCGGCGCGATGGAAGAAAAACTCGCCCCCTATCTGCGCCCTCTTTATGACGCGCTTTCTGACCGGCTCAGCCCGAAAAAGCTGCAAGCCTATCTCGCCGAAGGCCTGATCGAGATTGCCCCGATTGGCTATATGCGGGGCCGCACGCTCAACAATGCTTTTGTTGTCGTCGACGAGGCCCAGAACTGCACCTATGGCCAGCTGAAAATGTTGCTGACACGGCTGGGTTGGCACTCGACG
>CAXBKM010000221.1:0-3958 GCA_963976265.1 uncultured Maricaulaceae bacterium | reverse complement strand
ATCGGTCATCGATAAATATCGCGGCTGCCCGATGAATTGGAAAGTTGAACGCCACAACCCTATCCCGTGCCGACACGGGCGGGGATAAATCGGGCCTGAAAAACCCCTCGAAAATCAGGAAAACCGCCCAAACAGCCCCAAGGCGGGTATCAAACACCGTCAAGACGACAAAAAGACTGCCAAACGACGGTCCGTTTACACCGTCAAAACAACCAGAAAAGACAGGGCGAATTGGGCCGTTTGCCCCCTGGGGTGAGGATAAATAGGCGCAATTTATCCCCGGCCATGCGGCGTTCACTATCCCCGCATTTCGTGTCAGCCCTTGAAACCCGTCGCGACCAGATAGGTCTCCGCGCTTTCGGCCCGGCTGGACGGTGGTTTGGCGTGGCGGATTTTCTTGAAACGCCCTTTCAGCGTGTTCAGCAATTCATCCTCAGTGCCGCCCTGAAACACCTTGGCGACGAAACTGCCGCCCGGTTTGAGGGTTTCCAGGGCAAATTCCGCGGCGAGCTCGACCAGGGCGACGATGCGCATATGGTCGGTCGATTTGTGGCCCGTCGTCCAGGGTGCGAGATCGGACAGGACGGCATCGGCAGGCCCGCCCAGCGCGGCCTTGACCTTGGCGGGTGCGTCTGGCTCGGAAAAATCAAGCATCATCATTTCCGCGCCGGCAATGTGGTCGATCTCCAACAGATCAACACCGACAACAGTTTGCGCGCCGCGCTTGAGTGCGACCTGAACCCAGCCGCCCGGCGCAGCGCCCAGATCAACAACGCGCCCGCCCTTCGGGATGACATGAAAGCGGTCATCGAGCTCAATCAGCTTGTAGGCGGCGCGCGAGCGATAGCCTTCCGATTGTGCACGCTGCACATAGGGGTCGTTCAACTGGCGTTGCAGCCAACGCGTCGAGGAGAGTTTTCGACCGCGCGCGGTTTTCACCTTTTCGTGGAATTGCTTGGCCGCCCGCGCATCGCCGGACTTGACCTCGCGGTCTTCCTTCTTCTTGCGACGCCGTTTGGGTTCATCGCCGTGCAGGGGCGTGTCATCACTCATTCGCTTGTCTCCGGCCCACCGCCCTTGCGACGCCCACGACGCCGCCTCGGCTTGCGCATCAAATTCATCAACAGGCCTTCGCGCAAGCCCCGATCACCGACACGCAATTGCGTGGCCGGCCAGGCCTCCATCACGGCCTCCAGTATGGCACAGCCCGCCAGCACCAGATCGGCACGCTCCGTCCCGATGACGGGCTCGGCAGAGCGTCCGGCAAAGTCCTTGGCAGAGAGCCGGTTGCAGGTCGCGATCGTGTCCTCGGAACTCATCCAGAGGCCGTCCACCCTAGCGCGCTCATATCGCGGCAGATCAAGATGCACGCCGGCCACCGATGTGATCGTGCCCGATGTGCCAATCAGGTGCGCGCGGCCATCCCTGAAATGCTTGCGCAGTTTTTTCGCGCCCTTCGGGGTTTTCAGCATGGCGGCGGCGAAACTGCGCATTTCGCCATACCAGGTCGCAGTGTCTTCGGTCTCCGGAAAGCGTTCCGACAGGGTCACGACACCGACCGGTGCACTGGCCCAGGTCCGCACCGGCGGGCGTCCGCCGGACGCATATCCGCCGCGCTCTCGCCACATGCCGACATCCACCCAGGAAAGCTCGGTGGAACCACCGCCAATATCGACCACCAGCGCGGTCTCATAACGCTCATCCATCAGATCGAGACAGCCCAGAACCGACAGGCGCGCCTCTTCTTCCGACGTGATAATATCAAAGTCGAGCCCGGTCTTATCCTTGATCCGCGCCATCAATTCAGGGCCATTATCCGCCATCCGGCAGGCCTGCGTCGCGACACAGCGCGATTTCACGACACTGCGCTTTTCCATCTTCTCCGCACACACCGACAACGCCTCAACGACCCGATCCATTGCCGCTTCGGACAAGGCTCCGCTGTCGTTCAAGCCTTCACCCAAACGCACAATACGCGAAAAGGAATCGATGATACGAAAACCGCCGGGGGCACGCCGGGCCACCAGCATGCGACAGTTATTCGTCCCCAGATCAATCGCCGCGAAGGCCGGTCCGGGTTGTCGTCGGTCACGCCGTGCACGGTTCGCCTGCCTTGCAGGAGAACGCGATGTCGCGGCGCGGGTTGGCTCCTGCGCCATGTGAACTACCTTTATGCCGAGGTGCGCTGCACCGTCCATTTGGACGTGCGCACACAAATCGGCCTGATTATTGCCTCAAGACGAAGGATAGTCTGCTTTGGCTGTTCAGCAAGCTGTATCGACGGTCAGAGCGAAAAACACGACAGGAATTCGAAATCAGATGAGTTTACCCGAAGCCAAATTTGCACGCGGCGCAGTGGTTCGCCACCGACTCTTCCCGTTCCGCGGTGTGGTGTTTGATGTCGATCCGGAATTTGCCAATTCCGAAGACTGGTGGCTCGCCATTCCAGAGGCAATCCGCCCCAAAAAAGACCAACCCTTTTATCATGTCCTGGCTGAAAATGACGACAGTTTTTACACCGCCTATGTCTCGGAGCAAAACCTGTTATCGGATGCCGAAAACGGGCCGGTCGCCCATCCCAAAGCCAGTGAAATGTTCATGGCTTTTGATGGCGAACGCTATGTCCTGAAACACGATGTCAGCCAGGCCAACTAGATCGCTCTCAGCACACGTAATCAGCCGTCATACTTGACAACCGTCTGCTCGATTGCGCCGAATATTGAATGCCCGTCCGCGTCAAGCATCTCGATCCGAATCGTGTCGCCATAATGCATGAAGCGGGTTTTGGGTTTGCCATCTGCAATCGTTTCGATCATTCGGATTTCAGCAATGCAGGAATAGCCTACACCGCCTTCGCTGACTGGCTTTCCGGGACCATCGTCCATCTTGTTGGAAATCGTGCCTGACCCGATCACCGACCCCGCGGTTATCGGTCGGGTCTTGGCAACGTGTTCAACGAGGCGCGGAAAATCAAACGTCATGTCAACGGCGCAATTGGGCTCACCAAACTTGTCACCATTCAGGTGAGAGATTAGCGGCAGATACACTTTGCCGCCATCCCACGCATCGCCCAGTTCGTCCGGCGTTACGGCAACCGGCGAGAAGGCCGTCGGCGGCTTTGACTGGAAGAAACCAAAGCCCTTGGCGAGCTCGCCGGGAATGAGACCGCGCAATGAAACGTCATTGACGATCATGATCAGCCGAATGGCAGATTTGGCATCGTCGCCTTTAACGCCCATTGGCGCATCGCCGGTGATGATCGCAACTTCACCTTCGAAGTCACAGCCCCACGCCTCATCGCCCAACGGAATGTCACCGCGCGGTGGCAAAAACGCGTCAGATCCACCCTGATAGATCAGTGGATCGGTCCAAAATGTATCCGGCATTTCGGCGCCGCGAGCCTTGCGGACCAATTCCACATGATTGACATAGGCTGATCCATCAGCCCACTGAAACGCACGCGGCAAAGGCGACAGCGCGTCGCGCTCATGAAAGCGCTCTTTCGGTACAGAGCCCTTGTCGAGAGCAGCCGAAAGATCCTTCAGCGCACCTTCACACCGGTCCCAATCGTCCAAAGCAGCCTGCAGTGTTGGCGCTACGGTTGACGCATCGGCACACCAGGCCAAATCCCTGGAGACGACGACTAGACGGCCATCCCGGCAGTCGGATTTGAGGGTAGCGAGTTTCATGGGCTGAACTTTCGTCTTTTCAGTTTTGATATCGCCCTGTGTCTACAGGGCGAAGGACAGGCGCGCCAAGCCTCAATCGCTGACGATGCTGAATTTGCCATCCTCACCCAACCATTCCAGTTGGCCGTCCGCGACACCGAAGCGCGCGCCATGCAGCGCCAGGCGCCCTTGTTGCATCGCATCGGTAACAAAAGGATAGGTCTTGAGGCGTTCAATTGAATGCCGGATCGCCCGCAATTCGAGATCGGCGGAGAGGTCTTCCAGCGGCG
>CAXBKM010000220.1:0-3961 GCA_963976265.1 uncultured Maricaulaceae bacterium | reverse complement strand
AACGTGAGGCCGAAGCCGAGGCGCGAGCCACAGAGATGGTGTCCAAATCCATCGCGGAAGGGGATCTCAATGCGATCAACTACTTCCTGGGCCAGAAATATGTTGAGGCCTTTGCGCAGCTCGCCAATAGCGACCAGCAGAAAACCGTCATCATTCCGGCTGAATTCACCAGCATTGTGTCCACGGTGATGGGTGTTGGTGAGTTGGCCAAGGCAGCGAAGGATTCGGCTGGCGAAGCGGCTCGGTCAAAAACCGCCGTGCCACCGGCTGAATAAGGAGGCCAAACGCCATGGATATGATTGTTGAATTTTTGCAGAGCCTGAATATCTGGTGGTGGCTGGGTCTGGCCGGTGTGTTGCTGATCGGTGAGTTGATCACCGGTACAACCTATTTGCTCTGGCCTGCCGTGGCCGCCGTCCTGACCGGCCTGTTTCCAATGCTCTTTCCGGGCATGGAGTGGCCGTTCCAGCTGGTGATGTTCTCGATTCTGTCCGTCGCTTTCCTGTTTTTGGGCGATCGCTATCTACGCCCGCACCTGAAGGCTGGCTCTGATAGCGGGTTGAATTCGCGCGCCACCTATCTGGTCGGCGAATCCGTCACGGTTGTCGCTGGTTTCTCCAGTGGCCGGGGCCGGGTGCGACACGGTGATACGGAATGGTCGGCCAAAACCGGAGACGGTTCAGATCTCGATGAAGGCGCCAAGGCGCGCGTTCAATCCATCAACGGCACGACGCTGATTGTCGGCGATTGATCGGGTGTGGCGCTCAGAGGATTGTAGAATGCGATATGCCATCCTGATATTTGGCGCTGTTCTTTGCGCGTCTGGATGTTCTGATGTGACGAACAGAACATCGACGACGATTGCTACGAATGAGTCCGGTCAGAGCCAGATGACCTATGAAAACAATGAATACCGGCAAGTCGTGAACGGCAGCGCGCAAAGCGAATGCGCAATCGGTGAGGATGACGTCCGAGAATGCTGGATTACAGGCACCGGAACAGTCACCATCTATCTGCGCGGACGGCTGGCCGGCGAATACACCTTGCCCGATGAGGGGGCGTTGATCTGTATCTCAACGCATGAGGATGTGACGTGTCGGTAGACCAAATGGGTCAGTTCGATTCCAGATATTTGGCCAGACAGGTGTTGGAACTGTCCCAACCTTCCTGATGATTGGTCCGCGATTCCTCACTGTCGAGATTGGTATGCTCAATCGTCATGACAGTGCCGCCGTCCACATCTCCAAAGGTCAGGCTGACATGACTTTCAGGACCGCGGACGCCGTCTTCTGACCAGGCCCAGGTAAAGGCAAGCCGGTCATGGGGCGTAATCTCGGTGTAAACGCCGCTGACATAGTAGCGATCGCCATCTCCATTTTCCATGACGGCATTCCATTTACCGCCTTCGCGGACATCCATTGAAAATTCCGGAACATGGACGCCTTCCGGCCCAAACCATTTGGGCATGACCTCAGGATTGATCCAGGCGTCAAAGACCTTGTCGCGAGGGGCCTTGATCAGTTTTTCCAGCTTCAAAATTGTGTCAGTCGTCATGGGAAGGGTCTCCTGTTTTATGGGTCAGCACGGCATCCAGCCGGTCGAGGCTTTCCGTCCAGAAGCGCTCATGGCGCTCCAGCCAGTCGCGCAAATCTCGGAACGCGTCCGGGCGAAGGCTGATCATGCGTTTTTGTGCCACGGCCCGGCGCGTAATAAGACCCGCCCGCTCCAGCTCGCCGAAATGTCGTGATGCCGTCGGTGGGGTCAGTGACAGGGACTGCGCGATCTCACCTGCGCTCTGGTCACCATCGGCCAGAAGGCTGTCGAGAATGGCCAAGCGCGCCGGATCGGCCAGGGCTGCAAAAACCGTATGCGTTGGTATGTTCATTTTTGTATTTCCATAATTGTAAAAATACAAAAGCAAACTATATCACCGACGTCAAGGACAGTGACGAAAGTCAGATATGCAGATGGCCACTCATGACCTGAACGGCCTGTCCGCTGACGCAGACGGAGGTGACAAGCCCATCTTGCTTGATGGCGCGGGCGCGAATTTGGCTGGGCCGCCCCATCTCGATGCCTTGCGCAATATCCAGCTCGATCATGCCGTCATCGCGTTCATCGAGATGAGCGATAAGGCCCATCAGGGCGGCGCAGGCGCTGCCTGTTGCGGGGTCTTCGGGGACCTGGTCCAGCGGGCCAAACATGCGGGCCTGAATTCGGTTTTCATCGAGCCGCGTGTAGAAAAGCAAATCATACGCATGCGTTGGAAGCGCGCGGAATGCCGTGTCGGGCCCGATCGTCGCTTTGCCCAATGTTTCCAGATCAGCGACTTCAGCAATCGTGAATGGAAATCCCACCGAAACCGCGACAGGCGCATGTGAGGTCACGACCAAATCAACCACGTCCAGTCCAGCGCAGGCCGCAATGATCTCAGGCTCGACCGTATCGCTGATTTCAAGCTCTTCCGGAGCCGTAAACTCAGCTGAGCTAACCACGCCGTTTTCCTGAGTCAGCGTAATGGCAACCAGTCCGGCTTTTTCCTCAAAGCGCAAAATGTCTCCAACAGCCTTGCCGAACAATTCGCCTTTCGACGCCGCCGCCAGTGCGCTGCCAATATTGGGATGCCCGGCAAACGGGATTTCGCGAGCCGGCGTGAAAATGCGCAAAACGGCGTCATTGGCTGGGTCGGTCGGCGGCAGGAAAAATGTCGTTTCCGAGTAATTGAATTCGCGGGCTATGGCCTGCATGGCTTCGGTGTCGAGCCCGTCAGCATCAAAGACCACGCCCAACGGATTGCCGCCGAAAGCCCGGTCGGTAAAAACGTCCATTGTGACATAGTGGCGTTTTGTGGCGACTGCGATGTCGTCACTGCTTGGCTCCATGTCCAAAATGCCCATACGGGCCAGCTCATCAGCGCGTTCATTGCCCGGATCGCCGGTATGGCCCTTGACCCATTGCCAGTCGATCTCATGTTTTTGGGCGACCTCATCGAGCCGCTTCCAAAGATCATCATTCTTGACGGGTTTTTTGGCGGAGGTTTTCCAACCATTCCGTTTCCAGTTGTGAACCCATTTGGTCACGCCGTCGCGCACATAGGTGCTGTCAGTGATCAGGCGCACATTTCGACCGTCTTTTTTCAGAGCTTCAAGCGCCTGAATCGCCGCCATCAACTCCATCCGGTTATTGGTCGTTTCCGGTTCGCCGCCCTTGAGCTCTTTCTTGTGCCCATCCCATTCCAGAATGGCGCCCCAGCCACCCGGGCCCGGATTGCCTGAACAGGCGCCATCGGTGTGAATTGTAATCAGGCCCATCAGGTCGCCTTCACCGGGTATTTCTTGCCAAGATCGGCGACGCCCGTCGCGATCAACTCAGCCAGGACGTCCTGATCAACGTCTTCCAGCTTGTTGAGATACAGACAGGATTTGCCCATGGAGTGCTTGCCGAGGCGCTCGAGGATTGCGCCATAGTCGGAATATCCGGGCATCACATAGATGGAGAGTTTGGCTTTTCGCGGCGAAAACCCCGTCGCCAGAAAATCACCCTCGCGACCGCTGGCATACTTGTAGTGATACTCGCCAAAGCCAATGATGGAGGGACCCCACATGCGCGCTTTCCAGCCCGTGGCCTTTTCAAACAATTTGAGAAGGATGCGCGCTTCCTTGCGGCGGCGTTCCGGCTCAACCGATTCGATAAATTCTTCCGGTGTCATGGCGGTTTTCTGTGTTTTGTTTTGACTCATAAAATCCGTCCGAGCATGGGGTCCAAATACATCACGACCAGAGCGATGCTGGCCGAGGACGCCATAAAGGCGATGATCCAGGCCAGCCATCCGGCTTTTGCCCGGCGGCCAACAATCAGAGCCAGTATCCACAGACCGGCAATAACGATCAGATGGATAAAATGGGCGCCAATGCCGAGTTGCAAGCCAATGGAGGCTTCGTCATTGGGATTGACAAAAACC
>CAXBKM010000219.1:0-3963 GCA_963976265.1 uncultured Maricaulaceae bacterium | reverse complement strand
CAACCAGCCACGCGCCGACAAGACCTTCAGTAACGCTTTCACCCATTTCCGGGATCTTGGCATCGATCAGATCACCTGCAGAGTCAGCATTGGGCGGCTCGGCTTCTGGCTCGGGCGATTTTTCCGGTTCTGGTTCAGGTTTTTTCTCAGGCTCAGGCGCGGCTTCGGCTTTCGGCTCTGATTGGTTTTCGGCGGGCGCGTCTCCCGCGTCGTCAATGACGGCGAGGTTTGCGCCAATCTCAACGGTGTCGCCTTCCTGCGCGACAATGCTGGTCAGCGTCCCGTCCGCGTCGGCGCGCACTTCGATGGCCACCTTGTCGGTTTCCAACTCGACCAGAATGTCGTCCTTCTTGACCGCATCGCCCTCGGCAAAATTCCAGGCACCGACTGTGGCTTCGGTGACGGATTCACCCAGTTGTGGAACGGTAATATCGGTCATGGGTCTTGTCCTTGATCTGATCGGCGCTAACCGAGGGCCTCATTGATGAGGGTATCTTGTTCGGCCTTGTGGGCAGAGGCGGTTCCGGCGGCTGTAGATGCGGCGGCGGCCCGTCCGGCATAGCTTGGGCGGGAGACCTTGGCCTCGGCGCGTTGCAGCGCCCATTCCAGATTGGGCTCCATAAAGGTCCACGCCCCCATATTCATCGGTTCTTCCTGACACCACACCATGTCGGCGGCGGGGAAGCGTTTCAACTCTTTCATCAGCGAACGCGCCGGCACAGGATAGAATTGCTCGACCCGCAAGAGATAAACATCATCAATGCCTTTTTCTTCGCGTGCTTCGAGCAGGTCATAATAGACCTTGCCCGAACACATCACGACGCGGCGAATTTTGTCATCGCTGACCAGTTTTGTGGTGGTCAGTTCAACATTGCCCTCAGGGCGCGCATTGGCATCGGCATCATCCCACAAGACACGGTGGAAGGACGAGCCTTCGCCCATGCTGGCCAGCGTCGAGACACAGCGTTTGTGACGCAGCAGGGATTTGGGCGTCATCAGAATAAGCGGTTTGCGGAAGCCACGATGGATCTGGCGGCGCAGAATGTGGAAATAATTGGCCGGCGTCGAACAATTCGCAACCTGCATATTGTCCTGCGCGCACAATTGCAGAAAACGCTCCAGGCGCGCCGAGGAATGTTCCGGGCCCTGACCCTCATAACCATGTGGCAATAGCGAAACGAGGCCCGACATGCGCAGCCATTTGCGTTCACCGGCGGCCAGGAATTGATCGAAGACGACCTGCGCGCCATTGGCAAAATCGCCAAACTGGGCTTCCCACATGACGAGCGTGTTCGGGGCAGACAGCGAATAGCCGTATTCGAAGCCGAGCACGGCTTCTTCGGACAGCATGGAATCGATGACTTCATAGCGCGCCTGGTTTTCGCTCAAATGATTGAGCGGCGTATGGCGCATTTCAGTCGTCTGATCGATCATGTGCGAATGGCGCTGGGAGAAGGTGCCGCGCCCGCAATCCTGACCGGAGAGGCGTACCGGAAAGCCCTCATCGAGCAGGGTTCCAAAGGCGAGATGTTCCGCCGTTGCCCAGTCAATGCCCTGGCCGGCCTCAATCGCGGAACGCCGCCCTTCGACCACGCGTTTCAGCGTCTTGTGGATGTCCACATCATCAGGGATTTCCGTCATTCTGCGACCGATACGGGTCAGACGATCCAGCTCGACGGACGTTTCGCCGCGCCGCTCATCTTCTTCGGGCAGGCCGAGGCCGGACCAGACTCCATCGAGCCAGTCAGCCTTGCGGGGCTCGAAAGTCTTGCCTTTTTCAAACTCGTCATCGAGCCAGGTGTCGAATTCCGTCGTGATCTGATCAAGTTCGTCGGCGGTGATGACGCCTTCAGCGACCAGACGGTCGGAGTAAATTTTCAGCGTCGTGGGATGCGTCTTGATCTTCTTGTACATGATCGGCTGGGTGAAGGAGGGGTCATCGCCTTCATTATGGCCGTAGCGGCGGTAGCAGAACATGTCGACAATCGCGTCCTTGCCGAACATCTGGCGGTATTCAATCGCCATCTTCGCGGCATAGACAACCGCTTCGGGATCATCGCCATTGACGTGGAAGATCGGGGCCTGAACCATCAGGGCGACATCGGACGGATAGGGCGAGGAGCGGCTATCCTTGGGTGCGGTGGTAAAGCCGATCTGGTTATTGACGATGAAATGGATCGCCCCGCCGGTGCGATGGCCTTTCAGGCCCGACAGGCCAAAACATTCCGCCACTACACCCTGACCGGCAAAGGCGGCATCGCCATGCAGCAGGAGGGGCAGGACGGCGCTCGCCGATTCATAATCTTCGCCTTCCGTGCGGCGCAGCTTGGCCTGCTTGGCGCGCGCCTTGCCCAGAACAACCGGATCAACGGCTTCGAGATGTGACGGGTTGGGCGTCAGCGAGAGATGGACATTATTGCCGTCAAACTCCCGGTCTGAAGATGCACCCAGATGGTATTTCACATCGCCGGAACCGAACTCGCCGCCTTGCGTCGAGCCGCCCTGGAATTCGTGGAATATCTGGTGATAGGGCTTGCCCATCACAGCGGCCAGCACGTTCAGGCGGCCCCGGTGTGGCATGCCCAGAATGATGTCCTGAACACCCATTGCGCCGCCGCGCTTGATGATCTGTTCGAGCGCGGGAACCATGGCTTCGCCGCCATCAATGCCAAAGCGTTTCGCGCCCGGATAGCGCTTGTGGAGGAATCGTTCGAAGGCTTCGGTCTCGATCAGTTTTTTCAGGATGGCTTTCTTGCCATGCGTCGAGAATTTGATCGCCTTTTCCGGACCTTCAAAGCGTTCCTGCAACCAGGCTTTCTCCTGCGGGTTGGAGATGTGCATGAATTCCACGCCCACCGTGCCGCAATAGGTGCGTTTCAGAATTTCCAGCATCTGACGCGGTGTTGCGGTTTCCAGACCCAGATAGCCGTCGATGAAAATCTCGCGATTCATGTCGGCCTCGGCAAATCCAAAGCTTGCCGGTTCCAGTTCGGGCTGGGGGCCGAAGCTGGTGAGATCGAGCGGATCGAGATCAGCGGCGAGATGCCCGCGCATGCGATAGGCCCGGATCAGCATGATGGCGCGAATGGAATCCTGTGTCGCGGCGCGCACATCCTCGACAGTCGCATCGGGCAGGCGCTTCGCGACTTTTTCCAGCAAGGCAGGCGCGGCAGCGGCATCGATCGCGCCGAGCGCACTGGTCAGATCGCCATTTGCTGACGGCGGCCAGCCGGGACGTTTCCAGCTGGGGCCGTCTGCGGCTTGGGTGGCCAGCGCCGCACCATCGCCCATTTCGGCAAAGAAATCGCGCCATTCGGCCGGCACCGAATTCGGGTCGCGCGCATGGGCGGCGGCCATCTCCTCAATGAATTGGGCGTTGCCGCCATAGAGAAAGGCGCTGTCGAGGAAGGACTGGTTGGCGGCGCTGCGTTTGGTATCCGACATCAGGGTCCTGTGCGTTTCGTCTGCAGGGCGGCGAATCACCACCCTTTGCGGGTTAATCTGCCATGTTTTGTTGACGGATTCGCCTTAACGCCCCGTCACCATGACCTGATACTCATTTAGACCCTCTGCGCGCGCTTTGAAGTGGGGTGTGCAGTCAAGAGCTGTGTCAGTGACCGCAGGCGCAAATCCGATCCGTGCCGTTTGCATAGATTTCTGTCGCATCGCTTCCTGCGATGCCAAAATGATTCGCGATTGTGGCGATAAAGACCCCCTCACGAGCTGCATGTTGGTCACGACATCGACCCACAATGGCGATCTCGGCCGACGTGGCAGCCCGCATACTTGAATACCGCACTTCCTCAGGTTTGGGCTGTGCACTTGAAGGGCTGCCGTCTTGCGGGAATTTCTGCCACGGAATATGTGCGACGAATGACGTTAAAAACGATCACAAATTCCGAATAATCTGCGTTCAGTATTCTGTGTTCGATGGTCGCACACTGAGGGTTCTCTGCCCAGTTT
>CAXBKM010000218.1:0-3964 GCA_963976265.1 uncultured Maricaulaceae bacterium | reverse complement strand
AGCGCAAAGGCGCTTTCAGCGCTGGCGCGCGATTCAAACCCGATCGCGGACGAAAGATTGGCCGAGGCCCAGGCCGAGCGGCCATAGCTGAGCGAGAAATCGCCGGTCGCTGCAGCGCCAAATCCGAAGGCCGTCGATTGTGTCGCGGAAGCGATTGAGAAATTGCCCAATGCAGTCGCGCCATCGGCTGTCGCTTGAGACTGATCACCAATCGCCGTCGATGAAATTCCGGAAGCGAGCGTCTGCTGACCAAAGGCGATAGAGCTGGCACCACTGGCGCGTGCCTCAAAGCCGATGGCGGTCGCAAAGTCGCCTGACCCCCAGGCCGAACGGCCATGACCGATAGCGTATTCCCCGGTCGCCGCAGATCCAAAACCGAACGCCGTGGCTTGTGTACCCGAGGCAATGGAGAAATTACCAACCGCCGTCGATGCTGCGCCGGAAGAACTCGCACTGGTCCCGAGTGCAATGGCATCAATGCCGGAAGAACTGGAATCCGCGCCCAAAGCAATGGCGCCAGTGGCTGTCGCCTGCGCCCCGGACGAATCACCATCTGAGCCGTCACCGCCAATGGCAATCGCGCCTGTACCGGTCGCATTGGACGATCCACCCAAAGCGACACTTTCGATTCCTGTCGCATTGCTCAGATTGCCGATCGAAACCGCACCGTCAGCTGTTGCATCGGATTCCCGGCCCAGCGCGACGGCAAAGCTTGCTGTCGCTTCTGCACCATTGCCTATAGCGACGCTGGATGTTGCGGACGCGTCCGCGACCCGGCCCATCGCGATCGCATTGTTGTTGGCGTTTGAATCTTCCCCAATGGCGATGGACGAGAAACTGTTGGCGGTAGAATCGCGACCAATGGCTATGGAATCTTCGCCAATTGCCTGAGCGCCCAGTGCATCACCATCTGTTCCGTCGCCGCCAATGGCAATGGCGCCGGTCATCGTGGCATCCGTTGCTGACCCGATCGCGATGGAATCGGTACCCGATGAATCCGCATTATCGCCAAACCCGATTGATCTGATGCCTGTCGCGTTTGCATGAACGCCGATCGCTATAGATCGTTCGGCTGTCGACTCTGAGAGCAACCCATATGCAATCGCCAGGAAGCCCGTTGCCTGGGAATCTTCTCCAATCGCATAGGCGCCATTGTTTGAAGCAACTGCGTCATCGCCAATGGCTATCGAGCCCACTCCAGTGGCGGCCGCACGGGTGCCAATCGCGACAGTCCTCGAGTTCGAAGCGATCGCCCCATTGCCTATAGCCGTCGACTCAGTTGCACTCGCGACGGCATCTGCGCCGATGGCTGTTGAATCCGTGCCCGTCGCCTGAGCGCCGAGCGCGTCCGCATCGCCACTATCGCCGCCTATCGCGATCGCGCCAGCGGTTGTGGCATCGCTTTGCGCGCCTATCGATATCGCGCTTGCCGCAATCGCATTGGCATCCGCGCCCAATGCGATTGCGGCATCGGCAAGCGCATCGGCGCTTTCACCGATCGCGGTGGCATCCACGCCACTGGCGATTGCACTATCACCGAGTGCGGTCGCCCGGTTGGCCGTTGCTTGTGCAAATTCGCCAACGGCCGTCGAATCGTTACCACTTGCTAGCGAATCCGAGCCAATCGCCGTCGCATCGGTTCCCGAAGCCTCGGCGTTGTTCCCGAAGGCGCTGGCTTCGCTCCCTGTGGCTTCCGATCCTGCCCCGACAGCGGTTCCAAACGAACCGGTTGCCGACGCTCCGACACCACAGGCGAGCCTTTCATCGATGCCGGAGGAATCTGCTCCGCCATCGGTATCGACATTGGTGTCAGCATTGCCATCATCGTTGGTGTCGAGCAGGCAATCGTCCGCCTGAGCCGGACTGGTCATCGCGAATGCCATCAAGGCGATATACGAAATGGCCAAAGCCGATGAAAATTTTAGCGCGCGATGTGACATTTGCAGCCCTCCCCAGGACAAGAAATCAGGCCGCGCCTGATTGTCGGGCACAAATCTGCCCTCCTAACGTTTCGTTAACTTTTGTAAAACTGTCGGACCGAGCCCAAAGAAGCAAGGGCAGATTTATGAAAATTCAAATCGCCCGCTACCTAGTGCGCGTGTTCTGAACCCGACTAAAAAAACCGCGCCTTATCAACGAAAAGTCAATCAGATTGGCGTAGACATGATGAAAAGCCGTGAAACGAATCGCGGTGTCTGCGATGGTGTGGTGTGATGAAAAGACAATTTTTCATGGGTTGGGTGGTGGCCTTGTTGTCGGCAGCGACGGCATTGGCCCAGGCCGCGCCTGAGGTGCGGGCCGTTCGCTTTGGCGACAATGGCGAGACGACACGGATCGTGATCGAGACTGCCAGTGCGATCGAGTTTAATGCTTTTACCCTGTCTGACCCGTCCGCGCGCCTTGTCATGGAGATGCCGCGCTCGGTCTGGAGTGTCGCCGGTCTCGCGACAGGCGAGGGCCGGGGACATGGTATCGTTGATACATTTCGTTTCTTCGACAGTTCTGGCGATATGTCTCGCCTGGTGTTTGAATTGTCCGGGACGGCAACTGTCGTTGAGCAATTTGCTTTGCCGCCTGATGCCGATGTCGCCAATCACCGCCTTGTGGTCGATGTTCGTCGCAGTGAAGAATCCGAAATGCAGGCTGCGTCAGGGTTTCCAGAGCCGACCGGCTTATCTGCCCTGATCACCAATCGCGCTGATGCCAGCTATGCCGAGCCGGAGCGCGAGCGTCAGGTCATTGTCGTGGACGCCGGTCATGGCGGGCGTGATCCCGGCACGTCCGGGCGAACGGGATCTCGCGAAGCCACGATTACGCTGGCCGCTGCGCAGGAATTGCGCCGACAGCTCGAAGCTACGGGCCGTTATGATGTTATTCTGACACGTAATGACGACACCTATTTGACACTTGAGCAACGCGTTCGTATCGCGTCGGCGGCGCGTGCAGACCTGTTTATTTCTCTGCATGCCGATGCGGCAGGGCCAAGTTCAACCGCGCGAGGTGCGTCGGTTTATACCTTGTCAGATCATGGTGCCGGCCGCGCGCGAACGCGCGCTCTTCAGTCCACAGACTGGATATTGGAAAATGCCCCGCCGCGCCGCGCAGAGGTGAATAATATTCTGGTGTCTCTGGCACTACGTGAGAAGCGCAACCAATCAGCAGTTTTCGCCGAAATGTTATTGCCGGCATTGGAAACCGTTGGGCCGATTGTCGCGAACCCGCATCGTCAACGCGGATTCTATGTTTTGCTGGATTCCCAGACGCCGGCCGTTCTCGTTGAGATGGGCTTTCTCACCAATAGTCAGGATGAAGCCAATCTGGGCTCTGCCAGTTATCGTCGACGTCTGATGACGCAAATAACCGAGACGGTTGATGCCTACTTCGCCCGGCTTGATCCGTCGGACAGCCCGCCAGAGCGCCATGCAGAGCTTTCGCCGGCGCCCTGATTTTACCGACTTTCACGGCGTGAGAAATCCCGCCATAATGCTGCCAGAAGACGCGTGCACCTAGTCGTGCTCCAACGAGGTCGTCATGAAATTATTGAGCTGGCGTAACTTGTTGCGGACCGTCCTGTGGGGCGGCGCTGCGGCCATGGTGTTGGGCGTGGGCGGTTTGATCGCCGCAGCCATCTATGTTGTGCGCGCGACCGAAGATTTACCGGACTACGAGCAGTTGGCTGAATATCAACCGGCCATTATGAGTCGCGTTCATGCTGGCGATGGCCGTCTGATTGCCGAATATGCCCGCGAACACCGCGTTTTTCTGCCGGTTGAAAATATCTCACCGACCTTGATCAATGCCTTCCTGGCAGCAGAAGACAAGGATTTTTACGAACATGGCGGTCTGGATTTTCGCGGCATTGTTCGTGCTACGATTGCGAATGTGGGCCATATCCTTCGTGATGAAAACCTTGAAGGCGCGTCGACGATTACCCAGCAGGTTGCCAAAAACTTCCTCCTGTCAT
>CAXBKM010000217.1:0-4013 GCA_963976265.1 uncultured Maricaulaceae bacterium | reverse complement strand
ATGATCCGGTCGCCAATCTGCGCCAGCCGGGCCGCAGCGCCGTTAATGCCAAAGGTTTTCGATCCGCGCGGAGCCTTGATGGCATAGGTCGTAAAGCGCGCGCCGGTCGTGATATTCAGCACATCGACCTGTTCAAAGGGCAGGATGCCCGCCGCTTCGAGAAGGTCGAGATCGATTGAAATCGATCCCTCATAATGCAGGTCGGCCTCGGTCACCGCCGCGCGGTGGAGTTTGGCTTTCATCATTTTAAGGCGCATGAGCGGTTGTCCTGTCGCACTGGCGATATTGCGCTGCGGTATATCCGATTGCGCCGGCTCGATATAGGGTCGACCGCATCACTATAAAGGGAGGTCGCCCCCATGGCACGCATAGCGGTTTTGCAACATGCGATGGCTCCGGACGTTGAAACCAATCTGGCAACCGCGCGCACCATGATGGAGCGCGCCAGTTCTGCCGGGGCCACGCTCGCAGTGTTTCCCGAAATCCATCTCTCGCCCTTCTTCCCGGTACGGCGCGGCAGTGATGTGGATCGGTATGCGATGACAGATGATCATCCCGCCCTGGCCGCTCTGTCCGATTACGCGCGCGACAATCAGCTGGTGACGGTGGCCAATATTTATTACGAGGCGAAAAACGGCACCCGCTATGACGCCTCGCCAGTCTTTGATGCGGATGGCAGCCTGCTCGGTATTTCGAAAATGGTGCATATCGCCCAGTTCGAAAATTTCTGGGAGCAGGATTATTACGCGCCCGGCTCCGGCTTCGACGTCTATGATACCGCCGCTGGAAAGGTCGGGATCGTGATCTGCTATGACCGCCATTTTCCTGAAAGCTATCGGGCCTGCGCCCTGCAGGGGGCCGAAATCATCGCAACACCGACCTGCAATCTGGCGAACGAGCCGCTTGATCTGTTCGCGTGGGAAGTCCGAACACTGGCGTTCCAGAATTCGGTCTATGCGGCCCTGTCCAATCGCTGCGGTATTGAGGGTGATACGGCCTATGGCGGCCATTCCATCATCGCCGGACCGGATGGATCCCTGCTGGCCCATGCCGGTGATGATGCGAGCATTCTGCTGGCCGATTATGATCTGGACAATCGCCGCCAGGTCGCGAAAGACTATGGCTGGTCAGACAATCTGAAACCCTGGTTGAAACCGGGTTTGCGTGAGGGCTGAACCACACAAAAAGCCCGGCCACTCTTTCGAGGGCCGGGCCGTTTTTGCGTTATTCGCTGACTCTTAGTTCAGCCGAAGGCTGAAGCTGACGCCATTGCGACGGTAGTTGTAGGCCCGTCCGCGGTTGTGACCACGACCACCGATGATCTGAACCGGAACCGGTCCAAAGCGCGTTTCGGCATAATAAGTGCCGGTGCGCCGATCCAGATAGGCCGTGTTGGGGCGCAGTCGGTCACCATAGCGACCCTGGCGGGCCTCACGGCGGCTTGGGACATATTCCCAGGCACGTGCGGGGCAGTTCAGGACACGGCGATCACGTCGGTCTTCGCGTCGGTCCGCGCGGCCACGATTGACGCGGCGGTCACGGCGGTCCTCGATCAGATCGGGGCACATGCCCCGGCGAACGGTGAAATAGCCCTCAAGGCCTCGTCCACGCGCTCCACCGCGAACGTCATTTCTTCCGCGATGATCGCGATCTTGTACGTAGGGACCGCCCCGAGCGCCATGCTGGGCATCGGCAACAGCGGGAATGGCAGTGAAACCAGCAACCGCTAGAGCGGCTGTGACGGTAAGCTTTGAAATCATATTCATGGCAAACTCCTTCGCCTTGCTAGCGGCGGCGTTCATCGCCGTCGTTGGGAAGGACTATGCCAAGGTCTGCCTGAACACGTTCTGGCGTCAGGGTTTAGGTTCGGTTCATATTAACCCTTGGTGTCGCGCCAGTGCTCCATCGCTGACGAAATGGCAAAGGTCTCGCGATATTTCGGACTGTCCGACGGGCGCGGCGCACGCTCGCGTGTCAACTCCATGATCTCGGCCAGCTTGTTGTGGGCGGCGCCCGATTGCCCCGCACCGATATAGGCGTGCAGCTCAACCAGGGAGTTGGAAAGCGGATCATCCGCGCGGATCACGAAATAGGGTTCGTCATCAGCCAGATCAGGATAGCAATCAAATTTTGATGGATTGGCTTTCGAGCCGGTCGGGGCGGTCATGGCTTGGTTTCTCCACATTGTCTTGAACACCGGGGAATCACCGGGGATGCATGCAAGAAACACTACGCTGATAAGGCCAGATTCATAGGCCTGCGGCTCTACTCTCTCAGCGTATCTGTGTGTCGGCGACCGTTTGTAGTCCACACCGTTGGTCCGCTCTCGTCAGAAGCCAGTCTTTGCAAAAATATAGCCTGTAATTGTATTTTTGTTCCGCAGGCGTTTGGGGTGTGCTACGTTAACCAATTGGGCATAGCCAAAACAAACCACGGCTAAACCGCGACCGTTACGGAATTTTGGTTCGCAACAAATTGGCTTCCTTTACTGGAAGAGGCGTGACGGAGGGGAGACTAAAAATTATGGCGACTGAAGGATATGCAGGCAGAACCGCTGGGGATGCTATTGAAAACATTGAATTTGGTGAGTTTGTTACCAGTATTTTCAGTAGCATCAGTGAAACCTTGCTTCACAATAATTTTGAACAGATGGAGGCATATACAACCCTGTTCGAAAACGTATCTAAAGGGCTGATCACCTATGTCAACGAGACGGAGAGCGACATCTCCGGCGAAGAAATTTTACAATATTTGCAAAACCTTCCACCCCTGCCGGAACCTGCCGAATCCGATGACACCAATATTGAACCCAGCACGGACCTGGTTGATGTACTGCCGGCAACCGTGGGCGGTGTTGCCCCAGTCGACGCCGTCATAAAGCTTGGCGAGAAAACTCTCGACATGCTCAATACACGTCTGCAAATTCCAGGCGTAACGACGCCTCCACTCCCTCAGGCGACATCCTCCTCCAGCAGTTCAAGTGAAGCGGCCAGCCCCGAACCGGTCGGAGTTGACGCGTTATACTCAGCCGTCGCCCAGAAAATCGCCGAAAGCCGCTATAGCGTTCTGGAAACCATGGTCCGGATGGGAGTTGTGCGAACCGTGCTCGATGAAGCGACATTCGGGTTTCACTTTACGTTCAACTCGTACGAACACCTCAGAGACGATTACAGCCGTGTCGACAAGTTCAAGCACAAGGCCGTCAATCGCACGAAAACAAAGGATAAAACCGGGCCGCTGTTCAACCTTTTCAAGAAGCACAAGGAGAAGACTGTCTCCCGGGACAAGAAGATTACGATCAACACCGTTAAAGAGCGTCACCTGAACAATAGAGGCTCAAACGTTTCCATCATGGCGAATATCAATATCAGGATGCGAGGCGAATCCATGCCGCTCAGCGGTTAGGGTTTAGCCAGTACGCCAAATTATGGCCGACGAGAAAACTGCGTATTTTTCTGAGTTAATTCACAACTTTCTGGGTGAAACAGTCGAGGCTGTTCAGGCCTCATATATCAGCCAGCTTGAGACGCTGTCCCGACTGACCGATCTGGTCAATATGGACCTTGATGATTATGCACGCAGCTATGTGACCGACGAGGAGCTCGCTGCGGAGATTAAAAGCCGTGGCCTGCCACCCACCTCCCTGACCGCCAATGACTTGTCCGAGCTTCGCGCCATAGTCGCCGTCAGAGAGCGCGAGGCCATTGAAAATGTACTCAAAAACGGGCTTCCCAGATGTGCGCCAAGCAATGGCAAGATCAATCTGAAATTCACATATGATATCCAGGCCCCGACTGGCGAAGCGTCACAAGACGATCCAGTTTCGCAATCGGAACAGCCCGCTGCAGAATTGGCAGGCCGCGCTCAGCCTGATGCCGACATTTCAGTTTCAAGCCAGGTCACATCACGGCGATTGGACCCTGAGGCCTTGCGAAAGCTCGCACTGCGGGGCGATTTTAGGTCCACCCGAACAATGACGTCGCACATGGCAGCAGCCCCAACCGAAAGGCTGC
>CAXBKM010000216.1:0-4023 GCA_963976265.1 uncultured Maricaulaceae bacterium | reverse complement strand
CGTCCTGCATGGTGCGCGGCTCTCCGCGCATATGCATCAGGATTACCGAACAGCCCAGTTCTGCCGCGAGCTCCAGCGCGCCCGGTGCGCGCAAGGCGTTCACATCATTCCAGATCGTGGCGCCCGTCCCTGTGGCAGCGCGCGCGACTTCCGGCTTCATTGTGTCGATAGAGATCGCAATGTCTGCGTTTTGCGCCCGCAATCCCTCAATCACCGGAATGATACGCGCCAACTCATCACGCGCGGAAACCGGCTGCGCGCCCGGACGCGTGGATTCACCGCCAATGTCGAGGATATCCGCGCCGTCGGACGCGAGTTTCAGGCCGTGCGCGACCGCCTTGTCGGCATCAAAAAACTGTCCGCCGTCGGAAAAACTGTCCGGCGTCACATTGACGATGCCCATGACCAACGGTCGATCTGACGAAAAGGATAAATTCATGACAAGACCGTGAGGCGACCCGAGCCCAATCCTAGATTATCATTCGAACATGGACGAGCCCCTGCCCTTTCAATTGACAGCATCCGATCAACTCGGTGGTTATAGGGAATGGCGGCTATCGTCTCCGGCGCTGTCCTTTGTTGATGCGGGCTGGATTTATCATACGGGCGCAGACCCCCAGCCGCATCGTGTCCTGCCCGATGCCTGCCCGTCTTTGATCATCCGGATAGTGCGCAATGCGTTGGGCGATGCAACCGATACCGGCCTGTGGGTCGTGGGCGGCGATATCAAGGCCAGTTGGTATCGGCCAAGGCCCTTTGAAACCATGATTGGTCTGCGGGTAAAGCCCGAACAGGCGGCTGGCACCCTTGATCTTTTCCCGCCAGACTATCGCCAAAACCGATTGCCAGCGCCAGAAAAACTGGCCCGGCATATGCGCCGTCTGGTCGATATGGCTCACGCTCATGATCCGATGGACGTTTTGCGTCGATTATGTCTCGACGCGGCAGCTTATGCGCGAGATGCAGACGCGCGATCTGAACAATATCTGGCCGGCATTATTCGGCGATCATGCGGTCAGGCCGTCATACGCGATCTGGTTAAAGAGCTGGGGTTCAGCGAGCGAACCGTTCGCCGCCGATTTCGCGATGCGACCGGGGTGAATCCCAAAGCCTATGCCCGCATGGCACGACTGAATGCATTAACCTTGGCGGCCGATAGGCTGATCAAACCGGATTGGGCGGGTCTGGCGGCTGAATTTCAGTATTTTGACCAGAGTCATCTGATTCGCGAGTGTCTCGCCTTTGCTGGAATCACGCCGGCACGCCTGCATGCGGAACGACGCGAAGAGGCCGAAATATCCAATATTCTTGCAGCCTGACAAGCCAGTTTCCCTGCGAACAAGACAGCAAGGAGACACGCTATGCGCGTTTTTACATCTTTAATCGTCGTCAGCCTTTTGAGCGGTGGTGCTCTGGCCCAGGACGACCCACAGACGGCGACAATCGAATTTCAGGGCGAGGAATGGACCTATTTTGATTTTCCCGATGATGTCGTTCGCGTCGAAAACTACCTCGGTCGGGAATCGCTCTTCATTGGCCGCAATTCAGTCGCACGCGCTGATCTCGATCTCGCAGATCTCGTGATTGAATACGATTACGCGTCGACACACGAGTCCGGCTTCATCGGCGTGAATTTCCGCTTTGATCTCGAAACCAACAGTTTCGAGCAATTCTACACGCGCCCGCATCAGTCGGGGCAGCCAGATGCTACGCAGTATATGGTCGCCATTAACGGTTCGGCGACCTGGCAGCTCCATGCCGGACCGAACGAGGCCGTCGCGACGGATTTGGCCGCCCAGGAATGGATTCCGATCCGTATCGTGGTGATTGGCGACCAGGCCGATATCTTTGTCGACGACATGGACACACCGCTTATTCACGTTCCGGATCTGCGTTTTGATGGGGGCCACGGACTGGTATCCCTTTATGCCAGCGATCGCCCCTTCATGCCGGATACGGGCGCGTACTTTTCCAATGTTCGCATCCGAGAGGCCAATTCTGAAGACCAGATCATCGGCACGCCCCGTGAAACCGATCCATTGCCCGTCGGGCTGATATCGGAATTCATGGTCTCGAATGCCTTTGCCGAAACCGAGCTCGATGGCGTCTTCTCCATTGCGGATTTCGATCTGGATTCACACAGCTGGAATGCGCTTGGTGTGGAAAGCGATGGTGTCGCCAATCTCGCCCGCATCGCCGGTCCGGCACAAGGCGCCAATACGGTTTTTGTCCGCATGTCGATTGACGCGGAAGAGGCTACAGAACGCATGATGATGTTCGGCTATTCTGATCGGGTGCGCCTCTATGTGAATGGCGAACAGGTCTATTTTGGCAATGCGCAATGGCGCTCGCGTGACCATCGCTTCCTTGGCACAGTCGCCCTGGCCGATGGCGCGGCGCTTCACCTGCGCGAGGGCCGCAATGAAATCGTCGCGGCTGTGTCAGAATCGTTCGGCGGCTGGGGCTTCAAGGCCCAGATCGAAGATCAGTCGGGCCTGGTCATCGACTAAGCCCGGATGAAATGAAAAACGGCCACCGTCGCTTCGGGCGGTGGCCGCTTAATCAGAACATCAAAACAGTCGCCTAAGCGCCCTGAGGTTCAGGACCGCCCTTGGGATCAGGCGCAGCTTCGCCGGCATCATCCTCATCGGTTGTGGGCACAGCACTGCCGGGCTTGTCGCCGGGCGCTGGTGGATCATCGCTTTCGCGTGTCGGCGGATTGCCCTTGAGCAATTCGATGATTTCGTCGCCGGACAGGGTTTCGTATTCAAGCAGGCCCTCTGACAGTGCTTCCCATTCCTTGCGATCCTTGGTGAGGATTTTTCGCGCTTCGTCCATGCCGGTTTGAACCAGAGCTTTGACTTCTTCTTCGATCTTGCGCGCGGTATCGCTGGATACCGATTTGGACTGAACCAATTGCTGGCCGAGGAAGACCTCGCCCTGATCGTCACCATAATCAACCGGGCCGAGATCCTCGGAGAAACCCCAACGCGTCACCATGGCGCGTGCCAGGCGTGTTGCCTGCTGGATATCGGACGCGGCACCGGATGTGACTTTTTCCTTGCCGAATTTCATTTCCTCGGCGACACGACCGCCCATCATGATGGCCAGACGCGAGGTCATTTCCTCATGCGTCATGGACAGCTTGTCGCCTTCAGGCAATTGCATGACCATGCCCAGTGCGCGGCCACGCGGAATAATGGTCGCCTTGTGGACCGGATCAGCGGCAGGGACTTTCAGTGCGACGATGGCATGGCCAGCCTCATGATAGGCGGTCAACTCTTTTTCTTTTTCGCTCATCACCATGGACCGGCGCTCCGGCCCCATCATCACCTTGTCCTTGGCGTCTTCAAATTCGGACATGCCGACAACGCGCTTGTTGCGGCGCGCCGCCAACAACGCCGCTTCATTGACCAGATTGGCCAAATCCGCGCCGGAAAAACCCGGTGTGCCGCGTGCGATGGTTTTCGGTTCCACATCAGTCGCCAATGGCACATCGCGCATGTGAACTTTGAGGATTTTTTCACGACCGATAATATCAGGGTTGGGCACGACGACCTGGCGGTCAAAGCGTCCCGGACGCAGCAATGCCGGGTCGAGTACGTCCGGACGGTTGGTCGCCGCGATGAGGATAATGCCCTCATTGGCTTCAAACCCGTCCATCTCGACCAACAGCTGATTCAATGTCTGCTCACGCTCGTCATTGCCGCCGCCAAGACCGGCACCGCGCGAGCGACCGACGGCATCAATCTCGTCAATGCAATCAGCGTCTTGCCGGTTCCCGGAGGTCCGACCAGAAGCGCGCCTTTGGGGATTTTACCACCGAGGCGCTGGAATTTGGACGGATCCTGCAGAAACTCAACGACTTCCTGAAGCTCTTCCTTGGCCTCATCGACACCGGCGACATCATCAAAGGTGACGCGGCCCTGTTTCTCGGTCAGCAGGCGGGCTTTTGATTTACCAAAACCCATGGCGCCGCGACCGCCGCCCTGCATCTGGCGCATGAAGAAAATCCACACGGCA
>CAXBKM010000215.1:0-4057 GCA_963976265.1 uncultured Maricaulaceae bacterium | reverse complement strand
GTCGGTCTGGAAAGCCAGGGATGTCGAATTTTCCGTAGCGCGGATTGATGAGATCGAGGCCGAAGTCAAACATGACGTCATCGCCTTCCTGACCCATCTGGCCGAATTTATCGGCCCGGACAGTCGCTTCGTTCATCAGGGTCTGACGAGTTCCGACGTGCTGGACACCTGTCTGGCTCTACAAATGCGCGACAGTGCCGATCTGTTGCTCGCCGGGCTGGACCGGGTTCTGGCGGCGCTGAAAACCCGCGCCGAAGAACACAAATACACCGCCTGTATCGGGCGCAGCCACGGCATCCACGCCGAACCCACAACCATGGGGCTGAAATTCGCGCGCTTCTACGCCGAATTCGCCCGGAACCGCGAACGGCTTGTGCGCGCCCGCGACGAGATTGCGACCTGCGCCATTTCCGGGGCTATCGGCACTTTTGCCAATATCGACCCGCGCGTCGAAGCCCATGTCGCCGAACAACTCGGCCTCTCTGTGGAGCCCATCTCGACACAGGTGATACCGCGCGACCGGCACGCCAATTATTTCGCCGTGCTGGGCCTGATCGCCTCATCAATAGAGAATATCGCGGTGGAAGTGCGTCATCTCCAGCGCAGCGAAGTTCGCGAAGCGCAGGAATATTTCTCCAAGGGGCAAAAAGGCTCGTCGGCCATGCCGCACAAGCGCAATCCGATCCTGACGGAAAATCTTACCGGTCAGGCGCGCCTTGTTCGTTCTGCCGTCACGCCGGCCATGGAAAATATCGCCCTCTGGCATGAGCGCGACATTTCGCATTCATCGGTAGAGCGCGGCATTGGGCCGGATGCCAATGTGCATCTGGATTTTGCCCTGCACCGCACAGCCGGGATGATTGAAAAGCTGATCGTTCATGGCGACCGTTGTCAGGAAAATCTCGATGCGCAAGGTGGTATCCACAATTCACAGCGGGTTTTGCTGGCGCTGACACAGGCCGGTGTCAGCCGCGAAGACGCCTACCGTCTGGTTCAGCGCAATGCGATGGCCACATGGGACGAAGGCGGGCAATTGGTCGAGCACCTGAAAGCTGACGCAGATGTGACCGCCAGCCTCTCGACCGAAACCATCGAAGCCTGCTTTGATGAAGCCTATCACATGAAGCATGTCGACACGATTTTTGATCGGGTGTTTGACGACTAATGCGCTAAAGGAGACACATGGCCAAGCTCCACGACACAATTGATGATCGCATTACCGCCTTCATCGAAGCCCAGAAAATCTTCTTTGTCGCCACTGCACCTTCGACTGGGGACGGGCATGTGAACATGTCACCGAAGGGCTATGACAGTTTTCGTATCCTTGGCCCCAATAAAGTCGCTTATCTCGATCTGGGCGGATCGGGCATCGAAACGGTTGCTCATTTGCGTGAAAACGGACGCATAACCTTCATGTTCTGCGCGTTCGAGGGAAAACCGAACATTTTGCGTCTATATGGCAAGGGTGAAGCGGTCTGTTTTGATGAGCCTGGCTTTAGCGACAGTCTCGCCCTCTTCCCTGAATTTCCGAAAGCGCGGGCCATCATAACCGCCGACATTACGCGCATTCAGGACAGTTGCGGTTGGGGCGTGCCATTTTATGACTTTAAGGGCGAACGCGATCAATTGGTCCGCACCAATGCACATCGCAGCGACCAAGAATGGCGCGACAAACGCTATGCGAGCAATGCCCAATCAATTGATGGCCTGCCCGGTCTTGTGAAGCCGGAGAACGGCCCATGATTGCAGCCCTCATGGCGATCAGCCTGCTGGCCGAGGCCCCGCAACCGGAACAGCCTGATCTACTGGCCGCAAATTTCTTTTCACATTTCTGTGGTCCGTGCCTGGTGCTCGACATCAGACTGGAACCCATCCTGCCGAATTATGCAGACGCATCGATTGAATTTGTTCGTCTGAACCAGACATTCGGACAGGGCCGCGCGCGAAGCACAGCGGCCACATACGGAATCTCGGATATCTACGAACAGACAGGTGGGTCGAGCGGGTTCATCCTGTTGATCGATCAATCAACGGGCGAAGTACTGGACACGATAACAATTGCGCATGACGAGGCGGAAATCCGGCAGCGCCTGGATCGTGCCCTGTATTTTTCGGGTCGCTAAGCCTAGTCGAGTTCGTTCTGAACCTGCTCGCGGGCCTCAGCCATCAGCTCATCCATCTTGCGACGGAGTTGGTGTTCGGTGACTTCAACATTTTCACGGTCGAAATCGCCTTTGAGCTTGCGATAAACGTCTTCGTGACCGGCTTCTTCGAAATCGGCTTTCACGACTTCCTTGGCATAGGCTGCCGCTTCATCGCCGGACTTGCCCATCCATTCAGCGGCCCACAGACCAAGCAGCTTGTTGCGGCGCGCTGTCGCCTTGAATTCCAATTCCTGATCGTGAGCGAACCGCCCCTCAAAACCTTTTTCGCGTTTGTCCATTCCAGACATACCGACATCTCCCTGATTGCGGCTGCTCACTACGCTTTCGTTAGCTTGGCGAACCGCTTAAATCAATCACCAGATGCGGGAGAAGACACCCGCGTTGCCGGATTTGCCGTACGCGGCTAGTTTCGTCACTCAGGACGCGGCCCCCTATCCGATTCGGGCCGCGTCGCGCTTTTTAAGCGAGGGAGCGCCAACATGGCCCGCCGCAAGAAGATCTATGAAGGCAAAGCCAAGATTCTGTATGAGGGCCCCGAGCCGGGTACGATCGTTCAGTATTTCAAGGATGACGCGACGGCCTTCAACAACAAGAAGAAGGCAACGCTTGAGGGCAAGGGCGTCCTGAATAACCGTATCAGCGAATTCATCATGGTCAATTTGGGCCGGATGGGTATTCCCACCCATTTCATCAAACGACTGAACATGCGTGAACAACTCTGCCGCGAGGTCGAGATCATTCCCGTTGAAGTCATTTGCCGCAATGTTGCTGCCGGGACGATCAGTACGCGTCTGGGCATTGAAGAAGGCGAAGCCCTGCCCCGCTCGATCGTCGAATTCTGCTACAAGAATGACGAGCTGGGCGACCCCTTGATCGCCGAAGAACACATTACAGCCTTCAACTGGGCGACCAGTCAGGAACTTGATGACATGATTTCACTGACCTTGCGGGTCAATGACTTCCTCTCGGGCATGTTCGCCGCTGTCGGCATCAGGCTTGTGGACTTCAAGCTGGAATATGGGCGCCTCTACGAAGGCGATATGGTTCGCACGGTTCTGGCCGATGAGATCAGCCCGGATTCCTGCCGCCTGTGGGATATTGAAACCAACGAAAAGCTCGACAAGGACCGCTTTCGGCGCGATCTCGGTAACGTCACCGAGGCCTATGCCGAAGTCGCCCGCCGTCTGGGCATCTGAAACCCGGCGTTCTGGATCCACAAGGCGCCGCTGTCGCCGGAGCCCTGAAAAATATGGGCTATGACGAAGTCACTGATGTCCGCCAGGGCAAGCTGATCGAGCTTGATTTGTCGGGCGACGACAAGGATGTCGCGAGCAGCCGCGTTGACGAGATGTGCAAGCGCTTGCTCTCAAACCCGGTCATTGAAAGCTATACGGTCGAAATCGAGTAATCAGATGAAATCCGCTGTCATTGTCTTTCCCGGGTCCAATTGTGACCGAGACGCCCATGACGCCATTGCACGCGTCACCGGCGAGAATCCGGCCATGGTCTGGCATCAGGACACTGCCCTGCCCGATGGCACTGAATTTGTGATGCTCCCTGGCGGATTTTCCTATGGCGATTACCTGCGCTGTGGAGCCATGGCATCGACCTCCGGTATCATTCCGGCGGTCAAGGCCCATGCGACACGCGGTGCCCCGGTGCTGGGCGTCTGCAACGGTTTTCAAATCCTGATCGAAACGGGCCTGCTTCCCGGGGCGCTGATGCGCAATTCCAATCTTTTGTTCGTCTGCGAAAGAACACCCTTGACCGTCGAGAATGACAATACGGTATTTAGCTCGGCCTATGCCGGCCAGCGTGAACTCACCATTCCGGTCGCGCATCACGACGGCAATTATTTTGCCGATGACGAGACGCTGGATGCACTGGAAGGC
>CAXBKM010000214.1:0-4058 GCA_963976265.1 uncultured Maricaulaceae bacterium | reverse complement strand
TGTAGAATACCAGGCCAATGCAGGCGAATAGCCAGGCAAAAATGCCCAGATCCTCGATGAATGCGGCGGCGCTGACGAGATCGGCAGGACCGCCAGCTGCGGCCGTGACGTCCCGGGTCAGAAGCGCTCCCTGCCAGATGATGACGATACTTGCCATCGCCAGCAGAAGCCGGTTTCGGTTTCGGATCAGTTTGCTGATGTCATCCATTGCCTTTTCCTAAATGTAACCTGTCGGTGACATGACACCTAAGCGTTACATCAAGGGAAGTCAAGGTTACATGGATGAGTTATGTTTTCATCGCCATCAGCAGGCCGTCACCAATCGCGGTGAAGGCCATCTCGACACGGGAGTCGCCGCGCACCTTGGCTGTTACCGCACGCAGGGCATCGGTATCCGGGTCTGAAACGTCCGGATCGGCGACAGACCCGCTCCACAACACATTATCAAACAGGATCACGCCGCCGGGGCGCAACAGGGTCAGCGCCGCCGCATAATAATCAGGATAGCCGGTCTTGTCGGCGTCCACGAACATGAAGTCGACCTTGCCCGCCAGGCCCTCTTCAACGAGGCCCGCAAGGGATCGTGTCGCATCCCCGATGACCGGCCGGATCACATCGGCAACATCGCCCTCTGCCCAGTAATTTTCAGCAATGCCGATCAAATCATGGCTGATGTCGCAGGCATAAAGCCGCGCCGCTTCGCCATGCATGTCTTTCATCGCCATGGCCGTTGCCATCGCCGAATAGCCGGTGAACACGCCAATCTCGATCGCGGTTTTGGCCTGCACCACGCGCGCGATCAGCGCCATGAAAGCGCCCTGCTCGGGGCTGACCTGCATCATCGCGTCGTCGCGCGCATCGGTTTCTGTTCGACACCGTGCGAGCGCCGGATGCTCCGTCCGATTGGCGGCGCGAACATAGGCGGTCAGTTTATCATCAAGGCCAATGGATCGTGACATGGTGTTAGCTTTCCTGCTCGTTGGCTTCGTGGCGCGCGCCGAGATAATCCGCGCTGCGCATTTCCATCAAGCGCGACGTTGTGCGCTCAAATTCAAAACTGCCATCGCCGGACGGGTAGAGATCATCGGGTTCGGCTGCGGCGCTCATGATGAGTTTGGTTTTGGCTTCATACAGCGCGTCGATCAAGGTGACGAAACGCTTGGCTTCATTGCGCTTGTCCGGCGAGAGCTGTGGGACATGGTCCAGCAATATTGTGTGAAAACGCGCCGCCAGGCTGAGATAATCCGCCGCGCCGAGCGGTTTTGCGCATAAATCCGCAAATGTGAAGCGAGCAACACCGGCGGCTTCGCACGGTACCGGCAGGGTCCGGCCCTGTACCAGGATCGCGCCCGCCTGTGCCTCGGCGTCTTGCGTCAGGCGGTCCCACGCCGCATCCATGGCGATGTCGGCTGTCTCGCCCAGTGGCGTGTAGTAAACCGGCGCGGCAATTAGCTGAGCCAGTCGGTGGTCGGTGCCGTCTGCGATTTCCAGTACGTCGAGATGCGTTTTGAGCATGTCGATGAAGGGCTCGAACAATTGGCGATTAATCCCGTCGCGATACAAATCGTCCGGCACGCGGTTGGAGGTCGCCACCACGACCACGCCGCGCTCGAAAATCTGTTCAAAAAGTCGACCTAAAATCATCGCATCAGCGATATCGCTCACCTGAAATTCGTCAAAGCAGAGCAGGCGCGCCGAGTTCGCGATACCCTTGGCTACGGGCGGGATCGGATCATCGCCGGCGCCGCGCACATAATTGCCCTGCGCCCGTCTTTCGTCAGGGGACAATTTGCGCCATGCGCCGATCGCGCCGTGAACTTCCTGCATGAATTCATGAAAGTGGACCCGGCGCTTGGGTGTTTTGGGCGCATGGGCAAAGAACATGTCCATCAGCATGGATTTGCCGCGCCCGACCCCGCCCCACAGATAAAGCCCTTTGGGCGGCGGCGTCTTGTGCCGGATCCAGCCATCCTTGACCCGCCATTTGGCGAGCCGATGATGTAAATCGGTCAAAGCATCGGCGGTCGCGGCCTGTCCGGAATCGGCGTGCAAGTCGCCGCTGGCGACCTTCGATGACCAGATCTCGATGGGTGTGGTCACGCGCCGCCAGCCCGCACGACCAAAACCATAATCGCGCCGCCCACCGCGCCAAAGGCGAGGATGGCGGCGATAATCAAAAAGGTGGGGCGTTCAATCTGGCGCATGAGACTCTCATGCCAGTGTGTGCGCGGCACTGGCAAGGTCTCTCATGCCAACAAGCCTTCGACGACCGCTCGAAACGCATCACCAATCGGCTGTGGACGGCGCGTCTCTCGATCAACATAGACGTGAACGAAGAAGGCCTCGGCGGCGGCTTCGTTTTCGCCTTGCGCAAAGGCACCGACTTCATAACGCACAGAGGAATTTCCGACTTTGGAGACACGCAGGCCAATGTCGATAATTTGCGGGAAAGCCAGCGCGGCAAAATACCGGCACCCGGATTCCACGACCAGGCCAATCTGGTCTCCGTTCTCAATGTCCAGCACGCCTGCCTCGATCAGATAGCGGTTCACAGCCGTGTCCAGCAATTCGTAATAGACGACATTGTTCAGATGCCCGTAGGCATCGTTATCGTGCCAGCGCGTGGCGATCTCGAAGAACACCGAGTATTCGGCCCGCTGACCGCGCGGCGCACTCACAGGATTTCCTCATAGAGTTTGACGATGTCATAGGCCAGTGCGCGCGGATTGTTGGGCAACAGGCGGTCATTGGCCGCGACATCTTCGGCCATGCGCGGAATGTCATTGTGCGAAATTCCAAGCTGAGACAGGCGGCGCTCAATCCCGACCGCATCTGCCAGGCGCTCCATTTCCGCGATCAGGGCTGATGAGCTGGCCGCCAGACCGACATGATGGGCAATCTCGCTGTAAAGGCTTTCGGCGGCCACCGCGTTGAATTTCAGAACCGGTGGCAGAACCACCGAATTGGAGAGCCCGTGCGGGATGTGAAATATCCCGCCGAGCGGATAGGCCATGGCGTGGACCGCGCCGACCGGCGAGTTGGAAAAGGCCTGCCCGGCCAGCATGGCGCCCAGCAGCATGTCGCCGCGCGCCGCTCGATCCGATCCGTCCGTGCATACCCGTTCCAGCGCGCCGGTGAGTTTTTTCAGCGCAGCCAGGGCCAGCGCGTCAGAGACCGGGTTTTTGGATCGTTTATTGGTATAGGCCTCAATCGCGTGGACCATCGCGTCAATGCCGGTCGCGGCGGTCACATGTTTGGGCAGGCCGAGCGTCAGGGCGGGATCGAGCACTGCCATCTGCGCGTAGAGCGGCCCGGCGGCAATGCCGCGTTTGGAGGTCGCACCGGTGGTGAGGACGGCCACATTGGTGACTTCCGAACCCGTTCCGGCGGTTGTCGGCACCAGGATGAGCGGCAGGCCCCTTACCCGCACTTGCTCCACGCCATACATCTCGCTTAAAGGCTGATCTCCGCCCAGCAGGAGTGCGACGATTTTGGCCGTATCCATGGGCGAGCCGCCGCCAAAGCCGATCACGGCCTGCGCGCCAAACCGGCGGGCCTCCTCGGCCACATCCAGCACCATCTGTTCAGGCGGATCGGCGACCACACTGTCGATCACATGCACGTCGATATCCGCGTCCATGAAATCAGCCAGCGCTGCATCCAGCAATCCGGCCCCGCGCACGCCTTTATCGGTGATGAACACCACACGGCGCGCATGGTGCAGTACGGGCGCGGCATGGCTCGCCAGACGCTCGGCCCCACCATCCTCAAAGACGATATGTGGCACAGTGCGGAAGGAAAAATTCGTCATGGGCGGGAGAGTAATCCCGCCAGCCGGGGAGGCAAGCGCCGACTTTCTTGTTTCTGAACCAGGATGGAAAATATCTGCGCGTGTTCGGTTCACGCGGTCCCGGCGTAAGCTGGGACCCAATCTATTTACTTATCTGGATTCCTGCTTTCGCAGGAAACCCTGAACCGGGTTGGCGCGATTTCTGTCCCGGCCTGCGTGCCGGGGAAACTTCTCCTCTTCCTTGATGGGAGAGGTGTCGGCGCAGCCG
>CAXBKM010000213.1:0-4066 GCA_963976265.1 uncultured Maricaulaceae bacterium | reverse complement strand
CCCCCTCACCTCAATCCTCTCCCCCAAGGGGGAGAGGAGGAAATAAGCGGGCAAGAATAAGCGACTGGATCAGGCCGAACGATTCACCGCAATAGATGGCGCGTCCGGGTTTTTGCGCACATTTGCAGCGGCGCCTGGACCATAACCGGCCAGATTATCGCGTTTATTGGCGACTTCATCGGCGACAGCCTTGACCACACCTTCGGTGAGCGTGCTGAGCGTTTGGACCGCCTGGCCATTGGCGGCAAGCGCGGTGGTGAATTTTTCCGTGGACTGACGCAGGGCCTGTTTGAAACTGGGGCCGGCATTTTCCAGGCGCGATGGATTGGACTTGATGGACGCAATCTCGCGGCGATAGAGCGTCGCCAGGCGGGTTTTCTCGCCCTGAAATTCTTCGGTTTCGAGCGGGCGACGACTTTCGAACAATTCGGTTTCGCGGCTGAGCAAGGCCGTCAGCCGATCGGTCAGACGGATCAGCGCTGCGGCGAGTTGATCCGGTGTATCTGCGGCCAGTCCGGTCATGTCTACATCGCTCCCGTTTCCTGATAGCGCAGGATTTCAGCGGTCAGATTATCGGCCAGGCCTACACCGCCATTTTCGGCCATGGCGCGGGCATATTCCTCGTTGAGCATGCCGCGAAAGGCGCGTTCGCCGGCACCGCCATCAAAGGGATTGTCTTCCCCGACACTGGCGAACATGGCTTCGACCATTTGCGACAGGAAAAAGCTCTCAAACTCCTCGGCCACGGCGCGCGCTTCGGCCTCGCCAGAGACGCGGCGCATTTGTGGTTCGCGGGCATTTTGCGCGCCGGACAGCGCGCTGGCCATTTGCATGTCGGGGGAGAGGAGGGCGTCCATCCTAGAGCACCTCGATTTCGGCCTGCAGCGCGCCGGCCGCCTTGATCGATTGCAATATGGCGATCATGTCGCGCGGGCTGACACCGAGCGCATTCAATCCATCGACCAGATTGCTGAGAGACACACCGCTATCGAGCACGCCGAGCTGCGCCGCATCTTCGACCACCTGAACATTGGTCCGTTCGAGCACTTCGGTGGTGCCGCCCTGGGTAAAGGGGTTGGGCTGGCTGGCGATGGGCGACTCGGTGACCGAGATGGTCAGATTACCCTGCGCGATGGCGACGGTGGAGACGCGCACATTCTCGCCCATCACAATCGTGCCGGTCGCTTCATCGATGACGACGCGGGCGGGCAGGTCAGGCTCGACGCGCAATTGCTCGATCTCGGAGAGCAAGGCGACCATGTCGCCGGTGTAAAAGCCGGGGCGGGTCAGAACGACCGTGGCGGGGTCGGCGGCGCGGGCTGCATCGGCGCCCAGATAGGCATTGATCGCAGAGGCGGTGCGCGTTGCGGTGGTGAAATCCGGATTGCGCAGTGACAGGCGTATGGCCGAACGGCTGGCCAGATCAAAACGAAGCTCGCGCTCGATCAGGGCGCCATTGGCAATCCGGCCCGAAGTCGGCACGCCGCGTGTGACGCTGGCGCCATCGCCCTGGGCCTGAAAGCCGCCAACAGCAATCTGGCCCTGGGCCACCGCATAGACCTGACCATCCGCGCCGATCAGCGCGGTGGCGATCAGTGTGCCGCCCTGCAGCGAGTCGGCATCGCCAATCGCGGAGACGGTGACATCGGCGCGCGAGCCTTGCGTCGCGAATGCTGGCAAATGCGCGGTGATGATGACGGCGGCGGTGTTGCGCGTGTTCAGCGTGGCGTTGCGCGTATTGACGTCGAAGCGTTCCAGCATCGCGGAGAGGGATTGGCGGGTGAAGGCCGCATTGCGCAGGCTGTCGCCCGACCCGTCGAGACCGACGACGAGACCATAGCCAACCAGCTGGTTGTCACGAACCCCTTCAACGTCGGTAATGTCCTTGATCCGCGAATTGGCGTCGGCCTGCGTGGTCAGCAGGAGAAGACCCAAAAGGGCGGCGATAATGGCAAAGGCATACTGTCTGGCGCGCATATCCGGTATTCTCCGGTTGTTGTTATACGCTCAGGTGTTGCCAGTTGCGTGCCAATCGGTGAACTCAAAAAATCGAATATAATCAATAGACTATTGATACGGAGCCCGCTTTCGAGGGCGGCAAAACTCGCCCTGTCATACCCAAAGCGGCAATTTCTGCCGTGCAATCAAGCAGGCTTAAATGCTTGTTAACGCGACGCGTCAGACTCTGCGCGCATCGATATCCGTTAACCCTGATTGCAACAGAGTCCTGTCACGATGAAAGTCACTGGCCCCCGCGCGACACAATCCACGCAAGGCAAGAGCCGCAAGGGCGCTGCCTCTGGCGGTGAGGGGTTTTCGGTTGAAACCCCATCGGCCGCGCGTGGCCCGGCCGCGACCAGCGGCGCATCGGCCCTGACCTCGGTCGATGCCATTCTGGCGTTGCAGGGTGTCGGCGATTTCCGTGAGGCGAAAAAGCGCTCCATGGACCGGGCCTTTTCCATGCTCGACGTGCTCGATGATCTCAAACTGGCGCTGCTCGAAGGCGGTATCCCGCAATCCAAGCTGATTGCCCTGATGGATTTGCTGCGCTCGCGCCGGGAAACGACCCAGGATTCCGGTCTGGAAGCGGCTCTTGACGAGGTTGAGATTCGCGCCGCAGTTGAACTCGCCAAACTTCAGGCGTGATCGCGCCTTTTTAGCGCCTGTTTTTATTGTACAATTCACCCTTGATGAAATTCGCGTGACGGGCAGCGCGTGCGCGTTGACACATGCCGTCTCGTGAGTAGTCTCCGCACCGCCTCGCGAGGGCGCTCATTTTTTTAAAGGGAGCCGCAGTCATGGGAAAGAAATCCGACGCGACGGATTCACGGATCGAATTGCCGGACGGCTACACGCCCAGTGCAAAAGAACCGTTCATGAATGAGAAGCAAAAAGAATATTTCCGCCGCAAACTCCTCGCCTGGAAAGAAGAGATAATCGCGGAGAGCAAATCCACGCTCGAACTTCTCCAGGAAGATCTGGGCACCTTGCCCGACATGGCCGACCGCGCGTCGAATGAAACCGATCGCTCTCTGGAACTGCGGGCGCGCGATCGCCAGCGCAAGCTGGTGTCAAAAATCGATTCCGCCCTGCGCCGGATTGATGAAGGCAATTACGGCTATTGCGAAGATACTGGCGAACCGATTGGCCTGGCCCGGCTTGATGCCCGCCCTGTCGCCACGCTCAGCCTTGATGCCCAGGAACGCCATGAACGCAATGAGCGCGTGCATCGGGACGATTGAGGCGGTCGCTTCAATTCATTGAAATTTCGAATTATCACGCGGTCCCAGCGAAGGCTGGGACCCAGTCTTTTAGTTCGCTGGATGCCCGCCTTCGCGGGCAACCCTGCGGAGGCAAATTGGCGTATGACTTGTACCCGCTTAGCCAAGTGTTCCCTGAAATTTGACAAGCGCTCCACGCAGCCTCCTTCCCCTTGATGGGGAAGGTGGTTGAGCGTTAGCGAGACCGGAAGGGGTGGGAAGTTCAGGCGATCCAATTCGCCCCCTCCCGCCGCTTCGCGGCACCCTCCCCATATCCAGGGGAGGGAGAGTGTATTGGTTTCCCATCAAGGTAGAGGGAACTCCACTTATCCCCACCCCTTCATTCACCCCCATACTGCTGTCACCTCATCGGGATGAGAGAGGCGGGCTGCAGCCGTCTGACGTCTGGCCGGTGAGGGGTGATGCCTCGAGCCGGACGGTGTAACGACCCGTTTGGCAAAAGAGCGGCAGGATTGTGCGACGCGGCTGGAAACGGTCGCGGACGGGACATCCTTGCAGCATCGCGTACGCGGTAAAGGTCTATCGCTGAGGCCCCTGGCAGCCAGTGACGTGGTGGAAACCGGACCCGGTCGCCGTTTGCAACAATATCGCAGACGGCACGATGCGGCGGGCTGGCGAAAATCAACCGAGCCGTAAGGCGTGCCCGACCTGTCGTTAAAACATCACTGCGCGGGAGGCCTTTCGGGCCACCCAATAAAAGTTTCGATGACGGCCCTGTGAGCTTGCCTCCCGCGCCCTCTCTTGTCTCGCCTTGCCGGAACTTTCGGCGGGGGTGTTGGTGTTTG
>CAXBKM010000212.1:0-4088 GCA_963976265.1 uncultured Maricaulaceae bacterium | reverse complement strand
GGAAGAAACGCTTGTCTTCGTCGTTTCAAAATCCTTTGGCACGGCAGAAACCAAAGCCAATGGCATCGCCGCGCGTGACTGGCTTGCTGCAGGATTGGGCGAAAACGATATCGCCGCTCATCTGGTTTCGGCGACCGCTTCGCCGTCTGCGGCTCAGGATTTTGGTGTGCCAGAAGACAGCATATTTTCCATGTGGGATTGGGTTGGTGGGCGTTACTCATTATGGTCGGCCGTCTCCCTGTCTGTGATGTGCGCATTGGGTCCAAAACTGTTTCGCGAATTGTTGGCCGGTGCCGCGGCTATGGATCAGCATTTCATCAAGGCGCCGCTGGCTGGAAACATGCCGGTGATGATGGCGCTGACCGGCTTTTGGAACCGCGTGATACGCCAGCAGGGAAGCCAGGCCGTTGTGCCATTTGCTGCACCTTTGGCGCTGGTTCCGGCCTGGTTGCAGCAGTTATCTATGGAGTCACTTGGCAAGCGGGTCTCACCAACCGGATTGGACGTATCGATCTCAACCGGGGCGGTGATCTGGGGTGCAGAAGGTCCCAATGGTCAGCACGCATTTTTCCAGATGTTGCATCAGGGCAGTGACGCCATTCCGGCAGACCTCATCGCCGTCGCCAAACGTGATGGCGAACGCGGTCAGTCACGCATGATGATTGCCAATGTTCTGGCGCAGGCCGAAGCCCTGCTGAAAGGAAGGTCGCTGGACGATGCCAGGGCCGAGCTCAGCGCCAGGGGCGTTAGTGCCCGCGAGATTGAGCGTCTGGCTCCACACATGGTGATGCCCGGCGGCCGACCCACATCCCTGATCGTGCTCGATCAGCTGGATGCCGGGCGTGTTGGTGCATTATTGTCGCTCTATGAGCACAGTGTCTTTGTGCAAAGCGTGCTGTTCGATGTGAACGCCTTCGACCAGTACGGCGTCGAGCTTGGCAAGTCCCTGGCCTTCGTACTGGAAGATGAACTTGAAACCGGGCGCATTGGCCTACATGACCCCTCAACGCAGCACTGGCTCGCGCGGTTGAGTGCGCAGCGCGACTAGAGAGAGACGAATTATGAGCGGCAAGAAAGCCTTTCGCCCCAAAGCGCGGCGACCTCGCGGGTTTGAAGATAAACCGGCGTCTATCCTGCGCGCCGAGAAACGCCTGATCGACGCCGCCATTCAGGTCTATGACGATTGGGGGTTTGAACCCTTGCAGACGCCGGCGTTTGAGTACGCGGATGCGCTCGGTAAATTCCTGCCCGATGAGGAACGTCCCAATGAGGGCGTGTTTGCGCTGGAAGATGACGACAATCAGTGGATGGCGCTGCGCTATGACCTGACTGCGCCACTGGCCCGTTATACGGCTGAAAACTTTCAGGAATTGAATAAGCCATTTCGCCGCTATCAGTTTGGCGATGTCTGGCGTAATGAAAAACCGGGGCCAGGACGTTTCCGCCAGTTTGTCCAGTGCGATGCCGACACGGTTGGCGCGCCCGGGCCAGCTGCAGATGCCGAGATGATCGCGCTGGCCGCTGAGGTCATGCGCGCGGCTGGTCTGAAGGACGGCGAATACATTGTTCGCGTCAATGACCGGCGTTTGCTTGATGGCGTGCTTGAATCCATTGGTGCCAGCGAACCCGAACGCAGAGGCCGTATTCTGCGAGCAGCGGACAAACTCGACAGATTGGGCCGCGATGGCGTGGCTGACCTTCTTGGCATGGGCCGAAAAGACGAGTCCGGTGACTTTACCGAAGGGGCAGGTCTCGATGTCCCGGGTATTGATGCGGTGCTCAGCTTTCTGGACGCAACGGGCGGATCGCGCCGTGAGGTGCTCGCACGGCTCGACGGTGTTGTCGGTCAGTCAGAAACCGGCGCTGCAGGGATCGCCGCTCTCGGGGAGATCGATTCGGTGTTGTCTGCTCTGAATATTGATGACAGCCGGGCGGCTTTTGATCCGTCCATCGTCCGCGGTCTTGGATATTATACAGGGCCGGTTTTTGAGGCCGAAATCCTGACTGCTGCGACCTATGATGATGGCAAACCGATCCAGTTTGGCTCCGTTGGCGGGGGCGGACGCTATGACGACCTGGTGTCTCGCTTTACAGGTCAGGCTGTGCCCGCAACCGGGTTTTCATTTGGCGTCAGCCGGTTCGCTTCCGTTCTCGATGCGCTGAATATGGGAACCAGTACCCAGGCGCGCCCACTGGCCATTGTGCTGAATGTGGACAAGGGTCGCGCGGCAGAATACCTGGCCATTGCCGCCGAATTACGCGCCAGTGGTATCCGTGCAGAGGCCTTTATGGGCGGCGGCAATATGGGCAAGCAGATGAAATATGCGGATCGCCGCGAAGCCGATGTTGTCATCATTGTCGGTGAAGACGAGCGCGAATCGGACAGCGTCACGATCAAGGATCTAAAGCTGGGCGCCAATCTCGCGACGCACGCCAATACACGCGACGATTATCTGGAAACGCAAAAAGCCAAGGCGCAACAAACCGTTCCGCGCGGCGCACTGGTTGAAACAATTCAAACAATTATTGGCTGAATCGTCTGACGGGGGACAGGCGGGCTTGACGTCCCCCCTCATTCCCGCCAATGTATGCGTCTGGACAGGGCCTGACCGTCATGTCCGTTGGTGCTTCGGGGAGGAGCACCTCAATCGACCAACCAAATTTAACGGGCCGGCTTTTTGCTGGCCCGCTTTTTTTTATCTGATACCCAGATGATCAGTAATACCCGCCGCGGACCGGTTGGTCATTGGAAGACCGTTCGGCGCGCGGCTCGCCGTCATTTGACGTCGTGGCACAGGCTGTTGCTGAGGCCGCCATTGTCAGAATGGCGAGGGCGGAAAAGATAGCTTTGATACGCATGGGGTTGTCCCTTCGTTGAGGTTAAGCCCCCCGGCGTTGTCATCATGATCCAGCCGACGCGCGCCCCGTGCGCGCCAGCTGGATTCTGTATGGCTTACTCGTCCGTGTCGGACTCGTCGCCAAATTCAAATTCATAGACGCGCGCCTCGCCATCCGCGTCGTCTTCATCGATGTCAATGACGATCCGCGATCCGGACCGGAAGGTCAGCTCGCGGGTTTCACCGTCATCACCTTCGATGACAAAGACATTCTGACTGGATTGGTCGTCATCACTGAAGAAATAGGCGTGGGCCTCATCGTCCTCGCCGCCATCGAGACGACCGAGTTCCATGCGGTTGAGCCATTCGGTTCGCTCTTCACCTTCAAGTTCGCGATCATCGACCCAGACGCGTTGCTCGCCATTTTCGCTCTCGAAGCGGACACTGTTGGCGCCTTCCGCATGAATACGTTCACGCAGGCGTTCCGCGCGTTCTGCATGACGCCCGGCGTGGCGTTCAGCGTCACGGGCGTGTCGTTCGGCATCCCTGCGAATGCGCCGAACCTCGACACGCTGGCCGCGCGCGGCATCACGAACCTCGCGCATTTCGATGTGGACATCGCGCATGGCTTCGCGGATATCAATGCGCGCTTCGGCGAGCGCTTCACGAATTTCCTCACGTTCTTCATCGGTCATCTCGCGGCGTTCGCCATTGACGATTACAACCCGCTCACCTTCAAGCTCGTCCCATTCTACATCGAGATCAGCCAAGGCAGCTTCCAGGGCTTCACGCGTGGCACCCTGAGTCTCGGCCAGGGCCTCGAAATCGAGCCGTTCAACCATGGCCAAGGCATGGGCGACTTCGCCCTCAACATCACCCATGGCAAAATTACCGTCGGAATCCGAGCTCCAGGAGAAATGCCGACCGCCATGGTCGTTGATATGAATGTTGGTTCCATCGACGACGACAACATTACCTTCGTCCATCTCATGGCGCTCGCCATCGATGAAGACCGCGCCATCGCGCACTTCAATCGTTTGACCGTTCACTGTGATGGTGCTGTCGCCACCCTCTGAACTGACATGGATGGAGTGATGATCGCCATCGCCGGAAATATGGACGCTGTGATTGTCGTCAGCTGTGGTGGCACAGGATACGCCGGCAAATGACATGGCCGCCGCGGATGCGAGTAAAAACTTTTTCATGGACATTGATCCCTCTGTCTTGATTCTGAACGATACCATGAGTGGG
>CAXBKM010000211.1:0-4103 GCA_963976265.1 uncultured Maricaulaceae bacterium | reverse complement strand
GGGTCGCATTCCGTCCACCTCCTCAATCGTTGAGTTGAGGTAGAAGAGCGGCGCGATCTCGACCAGACCGCCAATCGACACGGTGACAATAATGCCCAGTGTCAAAAGCAGGCTGTTCTTCTCGAAGAAGCGCTTGTGGAAGCTTTCACGGTTTGCCATCTCGCCTCTCCTATTTCACAGCCACGAATTCGGACTGCGGCTCGGCGACATCCTCGGTCTCGTTCACATCGCCCTTGATCGTCTTGTAGACATTGAAGGCCATCATCAGCGCCCCGGCCAGATACATCAGGCCGCCAACCGCGCGGATAATGTAATAGGGGTGCATCGCCTCTACGGTCTGGATGAAGGAATATTCCAGGAAGCCCAGATCATTATAGGCACGCCACATCAGGCCTTGCGTAATTCCCGACGGCCACATGGCAGCGATGTACAAAAGAATACCCAGCGTCGCGATCCAGAAATGCCATTCGATCAAGGAACGCGACCACATGCCCTTTCGCTTCCAAAGCCAGGGAACGAGGCAATAGATCGCCCCGAAGGAGACAAAGCCGACCCAGCCCAGCGCGCCGGAATGCACGTGGCCGATGGTCCAGTCGGTATAGTGCGACAACGCATTGACGGCGCGGATCGACATGACCGGCCCTTCAAAGGTCGACATGCCGTAGAATGCGACCGACACAACCAGCATCCGGACAACCGGATCGGTGCGCAGCCTGTCCCAGGCCCCCGACAGCGTCATCAGGCCGTTGATCATGCCGCCCCAGGACGGCATCCACAGCATGATGGAAAAGGTCATCCCCAGCGTCTGCGCCCATTCGGGCAGCGCGGTATAATGCAAGTGGTGAGGACCAGCCCAGATATAGATGAAGATCAGCGACCAGAAGTGCACGATCGACAGCCGGTATGAATAGACCGGTCGCTGTACGCGTTTCGGGATGAAATAATACATGATCCCGAGGAAGCCCGCGGTCAGGAAGAAGCCAACGGCGTTGTGGCCGTACCACCACTGCGTCAGCGCGCCCTGCACACCGGAGAAAGCTGGGTAGGACCAGCTACCCAGCGGATCGAGCGGAATGGCCAGATTGTTGATCAGGTGCAGGATCGCTACCGTCACAATGAAGGCCAGATAGAACCAGTTCGCGACATAAATATGCGGCTCTTTACGCTTCCAGAGCGTGCCGAGGAAAACCAGCAGATAGGCGACCCAGACGATCGTCAGCCAGATGTCCACATACCATTCCGGCTCGGCGTATTCCTTGCCCTGCGTCACACCCATAATATAGCCGGACGCGGCCAGAACGATGAAGAATTGATAACCCCAGAACACAAACCAAGGCCACAAGCCGCCAGCCAGTCGCGTCCGGCAGGTGCGCTGGACGACATAGAAGGACGTCGCAATCAACGCGTTACCGCCAAAGGCAAATATCACCGCCGATGTATGCAGCGGACGCAGGCGGCCAAAGTTCAAAAAGCCAAATTCAGGAAAATAGAAAATATTCGGGAAGGCCAGTTGCAGGGCGATAACCACGCCAACCAATAGCCCAATCACAGCCCAGAACATGGTCGCAATCGTACCGGCCTTGACGACGTTATCATGATATCGATTGGGGTCTTCAAGGCTTATGCGCCCGGAGAACACACCCGCCAGCATCGCCAGGCCAACGCCAAAGCCAGCCAGCAAAATCCAGCCCGTCGCCTGCATTTGCGGGTCAACACCGCGCGCAGCCGCCATCAATCCCCAGAATGCGCCCAGCAAACAGATGGCTGCGAGAATAAAGCCATCAATACCGGACGTGCGCCGGATTGTATCTTGCGTCATGAATCGTCCCCAGTCAGTCGTATCGATGATTGGTGACACAACCGGGCCGGGTCATGCAAGAGTCCATAAGGCTTGTGTGTCAATTCGCCGCGAAGCCCTACCAGATCAAGGGGTTTCTCATCCGCGTTGAATATTAATTCCGGGAAAGGTCTGTGATCGCCTCTTTTATCACGTGTGTCCGACCCCTAGATTGCCGGCAAGTTTTACCCTGAGTGGAGATACCCATATGAAACGCCTACTGATCAGCACGACCAGCCTTGCGGCGCTGGCACTGTCCGCGACAGCGCCAAGCCTGGCCTTGCAGGAGTCCGAAATGGACATGGCCGCGTCTGCCGACGAAAGCATGGACATGGTTGAAGAAGCGATCGCGTCGAACCCGCTCCTGGTAGAATGGACAGGCCCTTATGGCGGCGTTCCAAACTTTGATGCCGCAAGCCTGGATGATCTGGAAGCTGCGGTCGAAGCCGGTATGGCGGCTCATCTTGAAGAGATCGATGCCATTGCCAACAATCCTGAGCCACCGACCTTTGAAAACACGATTGTTGCCATGGAGCGTGCCGGCGATCCGCTGGGCCGGGTATTCTCCTTCTGGGGTATCTGGTCATCCAACATGTCGAGCCCGGAATTCCGCGAGCTGCAGCGTGAATTGTCACCACGCATCTCGGCCTACAATTCACAGATCACGCAAAATGAAGCGCTCTTCAACCGTATCCGGACCGTCTATGAAAGCGACGAAATGGAGACGTTGCGCCCGGATCAGCAGCGCGTGGTCCAGCTCACCTATGATGGCTTTGCCCGCAATGGTGCAACGCTGGAAGGTGAAGCTGCCGAACGCTATGCTGCGATCAATCTGCGCCTCTCCGAATTGCATACGCGCTTCGCCAACAATGTGCTCAATGATGAGGAGGCCTATGTCACCTACATCACCGAGGACCAGCTCAGCGGCCTGTCGGATTCGGTCATCAGCGCCTATGCTTCTGCGGCTTCCGAGCGGGACCGTGAGGGCGAGTATGCCATCACCAATACGCGGTCCTCTATGGACCCATTCCTGACGTTTTCCGATGAACGCGATCTGCGCGAGCAGGTTTGGCGGACCTATTATAATCGCGGCGATAATGGCGACGAGTTCGACAACAACGCGCTGATCGCTGAAATCCTCCAGCTTCGAAACGAGCGCGTTGGTTTGCTGGGCTATGACAATTACGCCCAGTGGCGTCTGGAAAACCGCATGGCCGGAACACCGGAACGCGCCATGGATCTGATGGAAGCGGTCTGGCCAGCTGCCGTCGCACGCGTTGAGGAAGAAGTTGCAGAAATGCAGGCGCTCGCCGATGAGCGCGGCGACGACATCACCATCGCGCCGTGGGACTACCGCTACTACATGGAGAAAATCCGGCTGGCGCGCTACGATCTGGATTCAGAAGAGGTCATGCAATACCTCCAGCTCGATAATCTGACCGATGCGATGTTCTACGTCGCCGGTGAGCTGTTCAGCTTTGAATTCACCCCGATTGAAGATGGCGTGGTTCCGGTCTGGCATGAAGACGTCCATGTCTGGGAAGTCACCAACCGAGAAACCGGTGATCATATTGGTCTGTGGTATCTCGACCCATTCTCCCGGACCGGCAAACGGTCTGGCGCCTGGGCCTCCAGCTTCCGCAGCCACACAACGTATGACGGTCAGGAACATCCGCTGTCGACGAATAATTCAAACTTCGTCGAGCCCGCACCTGGCGAACCGGTTCTGATTTCATGGGATGATGCCAATACCTTCTTCCACGAATTTGGCCATGCGCTTCACACGCTGTCATCCAATGTCGCCTACCCGACCCTGAATGGCGGCGTTCGTGACTACACCGAATTCCAGTCGCAATTGCTGGAACGCTGGCTCTTCACACCGCCAGTGATCGAGAATTATTTCGTGCATGTCGAAACCGGCGAGCCGATGCCCGATGAACTGGTTGAGCGCATTCAGGCGGCTGCGACCTTCAACCAGGGTTTTGCAACGACCGAATATCTCGCCTCGGCTCTGGTCGACATGTATTATCACACGACCGATCCCACCGACATTGATCCGGACGCGTTCGAGCGCGAAACGCTGGAACGCCTCGGCATGCCGGATGAATTGCCCATGCGTCACCGCAGTCCGCATTTCGGGCATATCTTCTCTGGTGAAGGCTATTCGGCCGGCTATTACGGCTATATGTGGGCCGATGTCCTGACATCGGATGCCGCAGAGGCCTTCGCCGAAGCACCGGGCGGGTTTTATGACGAAGAGGTTGCT
>CAXBKM010000210.1:0-4105 GCA_963976265.1 uncultured Maricaulaceae bacterium | reverse complement strand
GAGATGGTTGGTTTCGCCGGCCGGTCCGGGCAGGCGCTCATAGGTTGAGAACTTGGCTTCAGCTTCGGCTGCATAATAGCGACAGAAATCGACGGCTTCACGCACTTCGGCGATGCCGTCATTGAGGGTCTTGCCCGCCTCACGCGCCATCAGGGCGATCAGGTGATCAGTCCGCTCTTCTAGTGCATCACCCATGGCGCGCAATATGTCCGCACGCGCCGGGCCGCCCTTTAAATCCCACGCGGGCTGCGCCTTGCAGGCGGCTTCAAATGCGGCTGCTATCATGCTGGCATCGGTTTCGATGACCGTCCCCAGAACACGATCATTGGCCGATGGGTCAAACACCTCAATCGGTGTCCCGGTTTCAACTTTTCCCGAAACAATCGGCCCCGCCGTGATCGGCCCGGCTTTCTCCAGCGCCTCGATGGCCGATGTCAGGCGTTCTCGAACCCCGGTTTGCGACAGGTCAACGCCCGCCGAATTGAGGCGTCTGTCACCATAGAGTTTGGGCGGAGGCGCAATAAAGGGATGGCGATCAATTGTGTCTGCACCATCAAATGGTCCCCGCGCGACATCTTCTGCGGGCACATCATCATCCAGGAAGGAATGCACGAAGGATGTGTTGGCGCCATTTTCCAACAAGCGGCGTACCAGATAGGGCAAGAGGTCTTCATGGCTGCCGACCGGGGCATAAACCCGAACGGGTCCCGGATTGAAGGCATCAGAAGCCGCGTCATAGAGCGGCTCTCCCATGCCATGCAGGCGCTGGAACTCATAATTCTCAACCCCGGCATCCTCTGCCAGATGGCGCACAGCCGCCAGCGAGTGTGCATTATGCGTTGCGAACTGCGCATAGATCGCGTCGGGCGCCGACAACATGATGCGCGCGCACGCCAGATAATTGAGATCCGTCGCCGGTTTGGTCGACCAGACCGGGAAATCTGGCCAACCATTTTGTTGTCCAAACTTGATCTCCGTGTCCCAATACGCGCCCTTTACAAGGCGCACCAGGAAGCGACGATCTGTAGCCCGGCCCAATGCGATCAGGTTTTCCAGAACACCGGAACAGCGTTTTTGATAGGCCTGAACGGCCAGGCCCAGACCATTCCATCCGGCCAGGCCGGGCTCGCGCGCCAATCGCTCCAGCAGCTTCAAGGAGATCACCAGACGATCGGATTCTTCGGCGTCGAGGCAAAGGCCGATATCCGCCGCCCTGGCCGCCAGCGCATGTTCCAGCACCATTGGATAAAGCTCGTCAAAGACGCGCGATTCCTTGACGGCATGATAGCGCGGATGAAGCGCGGACAGTTTGACCGACACACTGTCGACCAGCTCAATCGGACCGTCGCCGCGCTGGCGTCCGACCTCGTTGATCGCAGCGAGATAACGCTCATGATAACGCGCGGCATCCCTGGCCGTGCGGGCACCCTCGCCCAGCATGTCAAAGGAAAACAACGCGCCTTCGGTTTTCCGGCCGCGCTTTATGGCCTCCTTGATGGTCCGGCCCAGAACGAATTGCTCGCCCAGAATACGCATGGCCTGCATCACGGCGGATAACGGGCTCACCCAGCCGATTGGCCATGGATTTGAAATAGTCACCCGGCGCCTTGCGAGCACCCTTATCGACATCGACCAGCGAGCCGGTCAGCATCAAACCCATCGTCGACGCATTGACCAGCCAGCTCTCGGACTTGCCCATATGCTCGCTCCAGTCGCCCGAAGCGATTTTCTCGGCGATGAGCTGGTCGGCAGTGTCATCATCGGGAACACGCAGCAGCGCCTCGGCCAGACACATCAAGGCCAGGCCCTCCTTGTTGGACAGGCCAAATTCCTGGAGGAAGGATTCCATCAGGCCGCGCTTGCGCTTGGATTGACGCGCGCGAACCACCAGATCAATCGCCGAATCACGGATCGCCTGACGATCCTCATCGGACAGTCCGGTCAGTTCTGCCAGCTTGCGCGCCGCTTCGGTTTCATCCGCAAATTTATGTGCGTCCAGAGCATCCCAATCCACCGCGTCAACTGATGTATGCGACATGCCTGCGTTCCTTGCTTTGCGGGCCCATTTTGGCGCGGAGAATGCTGCGCGATTGACGTGCGCGCAAGTGGTATGCACTGCGATACTTCGCGCGGCGTGGAGAATGGTCTATTGAGGTCAAATGACGGATACACAGAACGCTGAAACATCTGAAACCTCCACCGAGGACGATGACCGCCCGCAACGGATCATGTTGGTGACCGATGCCTGGGAGCCGCAAGTCAATGGTGTGGTTCGCACCCTGACCCGCACGGTTCAGGAATGCCGCGATATGGGTCATGAGGTCGAGGTGATCCATCCCGGCCTGGGCTACAAGACCATGCCGCTGCCGACCTATCCGGAAATCCAGATGGCGATCGGCGCGCGCAAGGATATTGAAGAGCGCTTCAAGGCCTTTGAGCCCGAAGCCATTCATATCTCGACGGAGGGCACTTTGGGCCTGGCCGCACGCAAGGTCTGCATGAAATGGAAGCTGCCCTTCTCGACAAGCTATCATACCAAATATCCTGAATATATCAGTGCGCGCTTTCCTTTCGTGCCGCTCAGCGCGACTTATTCTTTCATGCGATGGTTCCACAATGCCGGCGGGCGCTTGATGGTCGCCACACCGTCCATGCGCGATGAGTTGGCCGAGCGTGGCTTCAAAAACATTACCGCCTGGGCGCGCGGCGTGGACACCGAGCTTTTCCATCCGTCACGGCGCGGCATTGATGGCGGCCTGTTCAAGGATTTGCCCGGCCCGGTCTTCCTTTATGTCGGACGCGTCGCGGTTGAGAAGAATATCGAGGCTTTCCTCGAGCTCGACCTGCCCGGTTCGAAAGTCGTCGTCGGCCCCGGTCCGCAGCTCGAAGAGCTGACGAAGAAATACCCTGATGTGCATTTCCTGGGCTCGAAATCGGGCGAAGATCTGGCGCGTCACTTTGCCGATGCCGATGCTTTTGTCTTCCCCAGCCTGACCGACACATTTGGCCTGGTCATCCTGGAAGCCATGGCCTGCGGCACACCGGTCGCCGGCCTTATGGCACCGGGCCCCAAGGATCTGATCCCCGGCACGGGCGCCGGTTGGGCGAGCGATGATTTGCAGGAAGCGTGTCTCAAGGCGCTGGAAATGGACCGTGACCGCTGCCGCGAATATGCGGAAGGGTTTTCATGGCGGTCCTGCGCCGAGGAATTCGTCAAAAACCTCAAGCCGCAACCCAAGCCGGAACGGCGCAGAATCTGGCGCCGCATTCGCCGCCTGGGTCGCCCGGAACGCAAACCACTATTCTAGGGTCCGCCGGACATTCAAAACAAAAAACGCCGCTGGTTCCCCAGCGGCGTTTTCTTTGGCTCATGCGACCTGGATTTAGTGATCAGGCGCTTCACTCATCGGTGTCAGGCTGGCTGCACGGTTTTCGATCTCGATGCGCTGTGCCTCAGGAAGCGGAATGAGACCCCGGTCTGCCAGATAACCAAACTCGCCCCACGCGTCGTCAGACGTCAGCTCGGCAACAAAACCTTCAATGCCGTCAATCACACCGACATGCTGGTTTTTCACATAGACGAACAGGGAGCGTGAAATCGGATAATCGCCAGAGGCGATCAGTTCAAATTCCGGCAGAACGCCATCAACGCGACCACCTTTGATACGGTCTGAATTCTGCGCCAGGAAAGAATAACCGAATACGCCGTAAGCGGTCGGTGTATTGACCAGCGTCTGGACGATCGCATTGTCGTTTTCGCCGGCATCGATCCACGCACCGTCTTCACGGATGCGCGCGGCATGCTCATCACTGATCTCACAGCCCGTTGAATCGGCCACGGCTTCGGCGCCCGCTTCCATGCCAAGCTCGACAAAGGCATCGCGTGTGCCGGAGGTTGGCGGCGGGCCAAAGACCTCGATCGCCATTGCGGGCAGAGTCGGATCAATGTCCGACCAGTTCTCGTTCGGGTTTTCGATCATCGCGCAATCATCGCCTGGAATATGAGCGGCCAGTGCCAGCCAGATCTGATCGCGGGAAATGTCGAGCTCAGGGCCAGAGGCCGTATTGGCGAAGACAATGCCATCAAACCCAATTGGCAGCTCGG
>CAXBKM010000209.1:0-4163 GCA_963976265.1 uncultured Maricaulaceae bacterium | reverse complement strand
TTGACGGTTTCAATGACACGATTGTTCGCGACAGGCTGAAACACGGCATGCCCGTTTTGAAAACGCGCGCCAGCACGCTTATCGAACTCACAGAACAAGCGTATTTTCTATATCGACCAACGCCGATCGTGCTGGAAGGCAAGGCTGCCAAACCACTCAATGACGAGGCACGCGCCCGTCTGGCCCGTCTTATTCCGCTCTGTAATGAGCTGGACAGTTGGACAGAAACGAATCTCGCGGATTTGTTAAGCAAATTCGCCGAGAAAGAGGGCGTTGGGTTTGGTAAGATTGGCCAACCTCTTCGCGCGGCATTGACCGGCGGTGCGCCCGCGCCAGATTTATCAGCGGTGATGGTATTTCTCGGCAAGACGGAATCGCTAGAACGTATGAACGAACAGGCCGCAACCGGCTAATTGATGATGAGGATGACGAGATGAAAAGTAATGCAAAAGAAGCCGGCACGGCCACACTGACAATTGACGGTGAAAGTTATGACCTGCCCGTCCTGCGCGGGACTGTCGGTCCGGACGTCATCGACATTCGCGCGCTTTACAAAAACGCCGGTGTGTTCACGCTGGACCCGGGCTTCACATCCACGGCGAGTTGCGAATCCCACATCACTTATATTGATGGTGATGAAGGTATCCTGCTCTATCGCGGCTATCCGATTGATCAACTGGCCGAAGATTCGAGTTTTGTTGAGGTTTGTTATTTGCTGCTGCATGGCGAACTGCCCAGCAAGGATGAGTTGGCGGATTTCGACAACACGATCCGCAATCACACCATGCTTCACGATCAGTTCGACCAGTTTTTCCGCGGATTTCGCCGCGACGCCCATCCGATGGCCGTCATGGTGGGAACGGTCGGCGCCTTGTCAGCCTTCTATCATGACAGCACAGACATCAATGACCAGCGCGCCCGTGTGATCGCCAGCCATCGCATGATTGCGAAAATGCCAACGATTGCGGCACGCGCCTATAAATATTCTGTCGGCCAGCCCTTTATCAGTCCGCGCAATGAGCTCGATTTTGCGGCCAACTTCCTGCGCATGTGTTTTGCTGTCCCGGCGGAAGACTATGTCGTCAATCCCGTCATGGCGCGCGCGATGGATCGAATTTTCATCCTGCATGCCGATCACGAGCAAAACGCATCAACGTCGACGGTGCGCCTTGCCGGATCGTCAGGCGCCAACCCGTTTGCCTGTATCGCGTCCGGGATTGCCAGCCTGTGGGGGCCTGCGCACGGCGGTGCCAATGAAGCCGCTCTCAACATGCTGGAGGAAATCGGCTCGGTGGACCGGATTCCAGAATACATTGCCAAGGCAAAGGATCGCAATGATCCCTTCCGTCTGATGGGCTTTGGTCACCGGGTCTACAAAAACTATGACCCACGCGCGAAAGTCATGCGCAAGACCTGTCACGAAGTCCTCAATGAAATCGGTGTCAACAATGACCCGCTTCTGGACGTGGCGCTTGAACTGGAAAAAATCGCGCTCGAAGATCCCTATTTCGTTGAGAAAAAACTCTACCCCAATATCGACTTCTATTCCGGGATCACATTGCGGGCGATGGGCTTCCCAACGTCGATGTTCACAGTCCTGTTCGCACTGGCGCGTACTGTCGGCTGGATCGCGCAGTGGACTGAAATGCTTGAAGACCCAACCCAGAAAATCGGGCGACCCCGTCAACTTTTCGCGGGTGCCACAGAACGCGATTACACATCCATCGACAAGCGCTAGGCCAACATCTCCGCGATGGCAGCGGCGGCCTTCATGGACGCCCTGCCCTCGCCGCGCATTATCCTCGTGGTTTCAACGAGATCACGCGATGTTCGGCGGCGCAAGCCATCATCATCCAGGAATCGTTGAACATCCGCGGCCAATCGCGGGCCGGTGCAAGTCGTCTGGACACGTTCGGGGATGAGTTCGCGGTCAGCCGCAATATTCACCAGCGAAATAAATTTGGCCTTGAACAACACGCCGCGCGCAATCGCCCACGTTATCCATCCCAGGCGATAGCCCGCGACGGTGGGAATACCGGCTGTTGCGAGCTGCGTCGTGACAGTTCCCGAACACGCCATCGCAACATCCATCGCGGCAAAGCCGTCTGCCTTTTCAGACTCTGACACGATCACGCAATCAGCAAAATTGGGATCGATCGCGAGGCGTTCACGGGCGGCTACTTCAATTGGTCCTGCAAGCGGCACAATCAATCTCAGCGACGGGTTTTGGCGCCTTAACAGCCTAACCGCGTCCGAAAAGCTTTCGAACAAACGGTCCAATTCACCCATACGGCTGCCAAACAGGACGCCCAGACACGGCGCATTGGCATCAATGCCATGCCGGTCTCGAAACGCCGCGCCATCACCTGCTGGACCGACATCCAAAGTCGGATTGCCCACGAAGGTCGTTTTCAACCCTTCTGCCTCAAAAATTGGCGCATCGAAGGAGTGTATCGTTAGAAGGTGATCAACCGTTCCGGCCAGCGTTTTGGCGCGGCCCGGACGCGTCGCCCAGACTTGCGGTCCGACATATTTAACGATCGGCATATCAGGGAGTTGTGCCTTCAACCGTTTGGCCACACGCAATGTGAACCCCCAGGAATCAATCAGAACAGCAATATCGGGCTGTTCCTCGACTGCGAGAGCGGCGGTTTCATCTGCACGGCGCACGACGCGCGGATAGGCTGCAAGGACTTCAGCATAACCCAGCAGAGACAGTTCAGAAATATCAAACGGGCTAGTCAGGCCCTCGGCCTCCATTTCCGACCCGCCGACGCCAGAAAACGCGACATTACCCAATTGCTCACGCAGGGCGCGCATCAATCTTGCACCCAAGGCATCGCCTGAGCGCTCTGCAGCAACGAGGAAAACCCTGATCGGTGCCGTCATTGCAATTCGGGGTCAATCGCCATGACGAAAAGCCCAAATTCGTCAGCAGCTTTGGTGATGGCCAGCCGGTCTACAATCAAGGCGCCGCCAGCCTCGACGGCAATTCCAGCCAAACCCGCTGCAAAGGCATTTTCCAGCGTTGAAACGCCGATAACGGGTAAATCCATGCGCCGTTCCTGAATGGGTTTGGGCGCCTTGGCCAGTACACCGCGGCGCTCCGCCGAAGATCCGCGAATGTCGGCGGGCAGAGCCGCAATTCGTGCCAGCATGGCATCTGTGCCTTCCTGGGCCTCGACGGCCAACACCAATCCATCGCAAACGACCGCGCCCTGCCCGATATCAAGGCGGCCTATTTCATACGCCACATTCAGGGCTTTCCTGGCGTCCGCGAGTTCAGCTTCCGTCGGACTGACGGCTCCAAAACCGCCTGGTTTTGAAATCAAATCACCAAGAACATCATCGGCGCCGACGACCTTGAAACCGGCATTTTCAAAAGACTGAAGAATGACGCGCAACAAGGCGTCATCGCCCTTCATCCCGGCAGCGACCACACTGGGCAGCAGTTTTGCCGCGACCATGTCGGCGGGCCTTAACGTTTTGAAATCCGGTCGTTTTACAGTGCCTGCAAAGCATATTGCGTCGCAGCCTGCGGCTTTAAGGGCGTCCTGAATACCGCCAACCGCCCCCAGATTGAAATCCCGGCACTCATGTCCGTCAAACGGATCATCCGCAAAACCGTTGAGCCGAACAACGAAGGGCGATCGCCCGGCATCCTGCTCCGCCTTGGCGAGCAGAACCGGCAGTCGTCCGCCCCCGGCAATAACGCCTAACCGGGTCCAATTGGGTACACCCGTCCTAGTCATGTGGCATGCAAAGCTTCTTGGTCTGATCGGACTGGATGAAGGCAATGATTTCGTTGACCGGATCATTACCCGGATAGAGTTTCGCAACATCGGAAATACGCTCTTCGAACGTTCCCTCTTCCGCGAAAAGCAAACGATAGGCGGTACGCATATCGCGTATAACATCGCGCGCGAAACCACGCCGTTTCAACCCGACCAGGTTTAGCCCCTCAAGGTGGGCCGGATTGCGCGTGACAAAGCCATAGGGAATGACGTCGGCATTTGCCAAAGCCATTCCGCCCAAAAATGCGTGCCGGCCCACGCGTGTGAACTGGGTCACGCCGGTATGGCCGCCACTGATCACATGATCCCCAATGACGGCATATCCCGCGATTGCCACATGATTGGCAAGCGCAACATGATCGCCGACAA
>CAXBKM010000208.1:0-4168 GCA_963976265.1 uncultured Maricaulaceae bacterium | reverse complement strand
GGCGGTACGGCCAATTTCATTATCGTTGTCGCCAAGACCGACACCGAAGCGGGCTATAAGGGCGTATCACTTTTCTGCATCGAAACCGACGGGCTGGAAGGCTTCCGACGCGGCAATCTGCTCGACAAGGTGGGCCTGAAAGGTCAGGACACGGCCGAGCTCTTCTTCGATGAAATGTGGGTGCCTGCCGATGCTCTGCTCGGTCCTGAAGAGGGCCAGGGCTTTATCCAGCTGATGCAGCAATTGCCGCAAGAACGCCTGCAGATCGCGGTTCAGGGCGTTGGCGTCATGAAACGCGCGCTCGATGAGACGATCACCTATGTCAAGGAACGCCAGGCGTTCGGCAAGCCGATCATCGGCTTCCAGAACACGCAATTCAAACTGGCGGAATTGAAAACAAAGGCGACACTCGCCGAGGTTTTCGTTCATCACTGTTCAGAACGCCTGCTGGCTGGAGAACTCGATGCGGCCACGGCGTCAATGGCAAAATACTGGGTCTCCGACACTCAGTGCGAACTGGTCGATGAATGCGTTCAGCTGCATGGCGGCTATGGCTTCATGAATGAATACCCCATCGCCCGCATGTGGCGCGACAGCCGCGTCCAGCGCATTTATGGCGGCACGAACGAGATCATGAAACTGCTGATTTCGAGGACGCTTTAGTGGCCGCTGAAGACCTCCGCAAAGTGCCCAAGCCGAAAACGGCCGCCCTGATGGGCTGGACGTTTGAGAGCCATGATGAAGACACGGGCGAAGTCACGATTTCCTTTGACGGGAAAGAGGATTTCACAAACCCCGTTGGCTATATCCAGGGCGGCTTTATTGCTGCCATGCTGGACGATGCCATCGGTCCGGCGCTGATCATTGCGGCCAAGGGCGAGAAATTCTCGCCGACGATTGATCTGCACACGCATTTCCTGCGCCCGGTTCGTCCGGGACGCATAACGGTGAAGGCGCGGCCCATCCAGATGAGCCGCAATATCGCGTTTGCCGAAGCCGAACTTTTCGACGCGCGGGGCCGTCTGTGCGCCCGCGCCACATCCAGCAATTCAATGGTGGCTCTGCCCGCCGGATTGACCCCGCAACAGCCTGTTTCAATGGAGACCTGACCCATGACTGACGCTTATATTTACGACGCTGTGCGCACACCGCGCGGCAAGGGCAAGAAGAATGGCAGCCTGCACGAAATTACTGCGCTGCAGCCATTCGAGACCGCAATGATCTCGACACGAGCTTTGTCGACGATGTGATCATGGGCTGTGTATCGCCCGTCGGAGAGCAGGGCGCGGACATAGCGCGCGCAGCCGTGATCAATGCGAACTATGCCGAAAGCACGGCCGGGTTTCAGGTCAATCGTTTTTGCGCCTCTGGCCTTGAGGCGGTCAATATCGCAGCGGCCAAGGTGATGACCGGTGAAGCCGGCATGGCGATTGGCGGCGGTGTCGAGGCGATGAGCCGCGTGCCGATGGGCTCTGATGGCGGGGCGATGGTGGCTGATCCGGAAATGGGCTTTGACCATTATTTCGTGCCGCAGGGCGTTGGCGCAGATTTGATCGCCACCAAATACGGCTATTCACGCGATGATGTGGACGCCTATTCCGTCGAAAGTCAAAAACGCGCGGCGAAAGCCTGGGAGGAGGGCCGGTTTAAAAACTCGGTCGTGCCAGTGAAAAACCAGCTTGGTCTCGACCAGCTTTCCCATGACGAATTGATGCGCCCGGACACGGACATGCAGTCCCTGGCCTCGCTCAATCCGGCGTTCAAGGATTTGTCGGCCTTTGTCGGCTTTGACGCGGTCGCGATCCAGAAATATCCAGAAGTCGAGAAGATCAACTTCGTCCACCATGCGGGCAATTCATCCGGCATCGTTGATGGCTCTTCGGCGGTGCTGATTGGCTCAAAGGAAATGGGTGAAAAGCTGGGTCTGAAAGCCCGCGCTCGCATCCGCGCGATGGCGTCAATCGGATCTGAACCAACGATTATGCTGACCGGACCTGCTCCATCCGCGCGCAAGGCGCTAGAAAAAGCCGGCATGAGCGCCAGCGATATCGATCTTTTTGAAATGAACGAGGCTTTCGCCGCCGTCGTTCTGCGCTTCATGGAAGATCTCGGCGTTCCGCATGACAAGACCAATGTAAACGGTGGCGCTATTGCCATGGGACATCCGCTGGGCGCGACCGGCGCGATTATTCTCGGCACCGTGCTCGATGAGCTGGAACGCACCGGCAAGGGTACCGGCCTCGCGACGCTCTGTGTCGGCGGCGGCATGGGTACAGCCACAATCATTGAGCGGGTGTAGCGATGAGCAACGAAGAAACATCTGACGACGAAAAGAAAGCCGCGACAAAGGCCGCTTTTGCAGCCGGTCTGCCCATCGGTGTAGGTCTGGGTATCTCCGTCGGCGTCGCCTTTGGCGTCGCGATGGGCAACATTGCCATCGGTATTCCGATTGGTCTGGCCGTCGGGATTGCGCTCGCCCCCGCCTTCGGCACAGCCATGCTCAAGAAAAAACAGAAAACCGACGATGCCGGTAACGGCTCGTCTTCGGAGGAGAACTCCTGATGAAACATTTCAAACTCGAAACCGATTCAGACGGCATAGCGCTGATCACTTTTGACAGTCATCACGTCGGGTAAAACCGGCAGCTTCTGCGCCGGGGCCGACCTGTCTGAGCTTGGCGGCGGAATGGCTGATCTGGCCAATCTTCCCGAGACGCAAGCCAAACAAAAACTCTTCGATATTGCCTTCCGCCTGAACGCCACGCTGCGCGCGCTGGAAACCTGCGGCAAGCCGATTGCCGCTGCGATCAACGGTATTGCGCTGGGCGGTGGATTCGAGGTCACGCTAGCCTGTCATTACCGCGTCATGGCCGACCATCCCAAAGCCAAGCTCGGCCTGCCCGAAGCCATGGTTGGCGTCCTGCCGGGCGGTGGCGGAACGCAGCGCCTGCCGCGTCTGATCGGCGTGATGAATGCCGCTCCGGTCATGCTTCAGGGCAAACAGCTTGATGGCGCAACAGCAAAGCAGCATGGCGCCATCCATGAGGTCGCTCCGCTCGACGAGATTGTCGCGAAAGCCAAGGAACTCGTGAAAGCCGATCCGATGGGCGCAAAACAGCCCTGGGACCAGGACAAATTCCGTATTCCGGGCGGCGCGGTTTACTCACCGGGCGGGATGCAGGTCTTTGGTGCGGCCAGCCCCATGTTGCGCAAGGAAACTTACGGCAATTATCCGGCCCAGCGTTACATCCTGTCCTGCGTCTATGAAGGCTTGCAGGTGCCGATTGATGCCGGTTTGCGGATTGAGAGCCGGTATTTCACCAAGCTGCTGATGCGCCCGGAAAGCCGCAATATGATCCGCTCGATCTTCCTGTCCAAACAGGCGCTCGACAAGGGTCAGGGCCGCCCTGCCGGTCAGGAAGGCGAGGCGGTCAACCGTATCGCCGTCATTGGTGCGGGCTTTATGGGCGCGGGCATTGCGACCGTGTCTGCTCAGGCCGGGATCGAAGTCGTCTTGATCGATGTCGATCAGGCTGGTGCCGACAAGGGCAAACAGCACGCCATGGATTATTTCGCCAAAGGCGTGAAGCGTGGCAAGCTCAGTGAAGAAAAGGCGGGCAAGCTCGCCGATCTCATCACGCCATCGGCTGACTACACACTCCTGAAGGATGTCGATTTGGTCGTCGAGGCGGTGTTTGAAAACTCCGAACTCAAGCACAAAATCACCAAAATGGCCGAAGAACACATGCCGGAGGATGCAATCTTTGGCTCCAACACGTCGACCATTCCAATCACGTCACTGGCCGAAGCGTCCTCGCGTCCCGATCAATTCGTGGGTATTCATTTCTTCTCGCCCGTCGAGAAGATGATGCTGGTTGAAATCATCCAGGGCGAGAAAACCGGGGATCGCGCGCTCAGCCGCGCCGTTGATTTCGTCACCCGGATCAAGAAGACACCGATCATCGTGTCCGACACACGCGGTTTTTATTGCAATCGCTGTGTGATGCGCTTTGCCGAGCAGGGCATGGCGATGTTGTCGGAAGGCTATGCGCCAGCGCTCATCGAAAATGGTGCGCGCATGGCGGGCATGCCGATGGGTCCGATGGAATTGATGGATATGACCGCGATCGATCTGGGCTGGAAAATCCAGCAGCAGACCAAAAAGGATC
>CAXBKM010000207.1:0-4171 GCA_963976265.1 uncultured Maricaulaceae bacterium | reverse complement strand
CAAAATACCCGCTCCACGGAAAAAAGTTTGGCTGGTGTATGGCGCAAACGCGCATTTCTGCCTCCCGTATACGCCCGGATCGCTAATCGCGTGGCCATGCCCGTTTACCGGGCTCAGGCCGGATCGCCCTGCATGACCCACTGATTATAGATTTCGAGCGCTTCGTCCACATCACCGACAAAGACTGAGCGACCGCCCAGCAAGAACATGCCCTTATTGCAAAACGTCTTGATCGTCGAACTGGCGTGAGACGCCAGCACCAGAACGCTGGCCTTGGACATCAGCTTTTCGATCCGCTCCGACGCCTTGGCTGAAAACCGTGCATCGCCCGCGCCAATGACTTCGTCGATGAGCAGGACGTCCGGCTCAATGGCCGTCGCGATCGCAAAGGACAATCGCACCATCATACCTGAAGAATAGGTTCGAACCGGCAGATGGATATAATCGCCCAGACCACAGAACTCGACGATGTCGGGGCGCACGGCCTCAATCTCTTCAATGGACAGACCCAGGATCAGGCCACAGGTCTTGATATTGTCATACCCGGAATCGTCAAATTCCATGCCGACGCCAATGGTAAACAGGGTTGAGATGCGCCCTTCGACCCGTACACTGCCCGAGGTGGGCGTATAGACACCTGCAAGCGTGCGCAGCAAGGTCGATTTACCCGCCCCATTGGGACCGATCAGGCCCAGCCGGTCGCCATCTTTCAATTCAAATGACAGATTCTGCAAAGCCCGCACGGTGGCGTATTTGTGACTGCCCTCGCCGCGCATGGTGATGGAGCCAAACCAATTGGTCATGATCTCGCGCCGAAAGCTTCGGCTCATGTCGATCACAGGGTATTCGACCGTCAACCGGTCGACCGTCATTCCACTCATGATGTCAGACCCAATACGAAATACGTTTGCGGTAACGGCTGAAAATGAAGATCGCCACGATGAAGCCGATGACGATCCCGCCGAGCGTGACCATATAGGTCAGCTGGGACGGTATCTCCCCCAGCAGGGGGCGGCGAACCACGTCAACCCAATGGAAGAAGGGGTTGAACTGGGCCAGAATCGCGTCGGCTATGCCGGGTGTGTCACCGACATTGTCGTCATTCGTATCCAGAAGCAGCACGTCGCGATGCCAGAAAATCGGTGTTGCGAAAAAGGCCACTTGCAAGAGGGCAACGACCACTTGGGCGATGTCGCGATAACGCGCGCAAATCGTCGCCAGGATAAGCCCGATCCAGATAAAGTTCAGCGACAGAATCAACATGCCAGCCGGGAAAAGCAGCAAACTGACAATGTCATAGGTGTATTGAACCGGTACCAACTCACCAGTGCGCGGTATGAATTCCATAAGCGGCGATTGCGTAATGGCTATGACCAGGACATGGACGATCAGCGCGTGTCCAAACACCATGATATTGCGTGCAATCGGGCGAATAATATGGGTCGAAAAAGGTATGGAAATGGCCCGAATTATGGGGCCATTGGACGCAAAGCCCTGGGCGTGGTCATTGAAATTCGAAACAATCAAAATCCAGGTAACATAGCCGGCCGAGAAATACGGGACATGCGTGCGCAAATCCTGTTTGAAAATCGTCGACCACAGCACACCCAGCGTCGTGATCAGGATCGCCATGCTCAAAACATTCCAGAACGGCCCGAGAACCGTCCGGCGATAGCGATTGCGGATGTCGATCACCGACAGGCGCATCCACAGCTTCCAGTTGGCAAGTGCGGAAATCAAATCCGAAACAGCCGCGCCGAGTGCGGACTGATTGGTTTGTTCCGGCAGGACGATCAGAACCTCTGGCTCCTCAGCGCCGAACGAAATTGGCGAATTGCTGTCAGACACTTATCGCTTACCTTGCACGCCATTGGGGCGGTTGCGCCCTCGAAAAGACAAGGCGCGCTGCTGCGCGCCTTATGCAGACCGTCCTCGTGCCAGAATTTCCGCAAATCCGCAAGCGATCCGGTCAGGCTGAATGACCCGAACGGATCATTGCAATTCGACAATGAGTCGATAAACAGGGCGTCGCGATCCAGATGGGGGAAAATATGACCGAAACATCGACTTATGCCATGCCGCAAACGCCGCTCCATGGACGTTCGACATTTCGTCGCAACACGATTCTCCTGATCGCCTATTTCGATCCGATCGGCCTGATGACGATCCGGGAGAATGTTGCGGCCTGGGTCAAGGCGAGCGCCTATGATTTCGAGGTTCTCAACCTCTGGAAATGCGGGTTTTCTCCGCTGCGCATTCCGGCACATGTTGATCTGAACGATTATGCCGGTGTGATGATCCATCCGGCGGTCTGCTATTTCCCGACAAATCTGGTCAGCCTCGACACGGATCTGCAAACGAAATTTCCTGAATATGACGGCCTGAAAATCCTGGTGAAACAGGATGAGCATTTCCGGACCCATGAGTTTGGCGCTTTTCTGAAAGCCAACAAGTTCGACATTCTTGTGACTTGCGTGCCGCCACACGAAATCGAAAAAGCCTACACGGCTGAAGCCCTTGTTGGCGTACGCGTGGTTCAACAGTTGACCGCTTTCGTCTCTGAAAACATGCGCAACTCGAAGCGTCGACCGTTCGACCGGCGGCCTATCGACATCAGTTATCGCGGTTCAATCCAGCCGCTGATCTGCGGCCGTCTTGGATTCGAGAAACGCGCCATTGGTGAAGCGGTTCGTGGTCCAGCCGAGGCGGCAGGCCTGACCACTGACATTTCGAGCCGTTGGGAGGATCGCATCAATGGCGAAGCCTGGACGCAATTCCTGTCCTCCTCGAAAGCCGTCCTGGGTGTCGAAAGCGGCTCCAACTTGTTTGATTTTGACGGATCAGTGACGCAGTGGTGCGATGAATTCGCAGCGGAAAATGCTGATATGGATCCGGGCAGTGAAGAATATTATCTCAAAGCCCATGAAGCCTATCTGCACAAATTTGAAGACAATATTGATTATGCACAGATTTCACCGCGGCATTTCGAAGCCGCCGCCGTCGGCGCGCTGCAAATTCTCTATGAAGGCCGCTATTCCGATATTTTCAAACCCGGTCAGCACTATTTCTCGTTAAAACGCGACCTGTCCAATCTCGACGAAGCGATAGATCTGGTCCGGGACGAGAAGGCCTGGTCAGACATGACGACAGCGGCCTTTGAGGACATTATTCTGTCTGACGATTATACCTATGACCGCTTTGTCGAGAGTTTTGACGCCGCCGTTCGCGACAAGCTCGACGAAAAAGGCATCGTCATTCAGCCGCGCCTGGCGCGAACCCTGCCGCGAAGCGATGTTCCAAAGCGCGCGCTCGTCGCCATGTATCACGATCCCGATGTCGATCCGCGCGTCACCTGGTTGAGCGAAAGCCTGGAAGAACGCGGATACGAAGTCGTCGAGCTCGGTGTTCATCACGACCTGACCTCGCCGATTGAGCTTAGGCCCATCACGGATACGCGCATTCAGGTGCGCAGCCGACTGGTTCCACACACCTGGCCCGGGCTTCGCCTGCCGGAAGCGGGCGATGATTTGCCGCTGCCGGAGTACATCCTGTCCTTGATGGCACAATGCATTTTTGCGCCCAATTCCGCGCTCGAAAAGCGTTTCGGCGCGGTTGACGTCATCAAGGATACAGAGAGCTTCCGCCATGCGTGCTGGGAGATGATTAATGGCCCCAGCATCCTGATGGATGTCGGGCGTCAACTGGGTGATTTTGACGTCGTGGTCGGTGTCGATCTGCATGGCGCACCGCTGGCGAACGCCCTGGCCAAGGAAACCGGTGCAATCAGCGTCTATGATGCGCATGAGTATTGGCCTGCCGCGCGTGCGAAGGCCAATTGGGAGTTCGATTTCTGGTCGAAAATCGAGCAATCGCTTGTCGCCGACCTTGATCTTACCGCAACGGTCTCAAAGCCGCTCGCCGACATCATGTCAGCCGAATATGCGCGCGACTATATTGTGCTGCCCAACTGCGCCTCGATTGAGGCCGCAAAACCGCTCAGTGATGAGCGCAAGGCCGCCATCGACATACCTGCACGCACTGACGAGCAAGTTGTTTTCCTCTTTCACGGCGGTCTGCATCGCGAACGTCCGGTCGAATTTCTGGTGAGTTCATGGCCACAGACTGATGAGCGCGCCATCCTCTGGGTCCGGGCGATCAAATCGCCCATTCG
>CAXBKM010000206.1:0-4172 GCA_963976265.1 uncultured Maricaulaceae bacterium | reverse complement strand
AACGCCGGGGCGTTTGTACACATCGCCCGAGAATGCCCAAAATCCGTGATCGGTCATTGCCTGGCTGAGGGGCGTCGCCCGCCCTCAATATCCTCGCCCCAACGCCGTGTCGGTGACCAGTCGAGCCCAAACAGGTCCAGCGCCCGGCCAATCGATTGATCAACCATGTCGTCGAGCGATTTCGGCTTGGCATAGAAAGCCGGCAGAGGCGGCATAATGATCGCGCCCATTTCAGCCAGCTGGGTCATCGTTCGTAAATGGCCCAGATGAAAAGGCGTCTCGCGGACCATCAGAACCAGGCGGCGTCGTTCTTTCAGCGTGACATCAGCTGCCCGGCTTATCAGCCCGGACGTTACGCCTGTTGCGATTTCCGACATGGTGCGAACCGAGCAGGGCGCAACCAGCATACCCAGCGATTGAAACGACCCGGATGCGGGCGGCGCACCGATGTCTGATGGCTTGTAGGCAAAATCCGACATTGCCTTGAGGCCAGCCGGTGTCATTTCGGTCTCGTAACCCAGTGTCATCTCGGCAGCCTTTGACGCGATCAGATGGGATTCAACGCCCAAATCACGCAGCGCAGCCAGCGCACGAATGCCGAAAACGGAGCCCGAAGCACCGCTGATACCCAGAATTAGACGTGGATTATCGACCATTCGGTCACCTTAATTATAAATGTGATGTGACATATAGGGCGGTTCAGTGCTTCAATCACCTCCTTATCATAATTAGCCAAGGAGGCGCTCGCATGCCTGTTGAAGCTCGTATCCGTGAACTGGACACTCGTCATCACCAATTGGATGAGGCCATCGATCAGGAAACAAAACGCCCTACGGCAGATTCGCTTCATCTCACTGCGCTCAAGAAGGAAAAACTGAAACTCAAGGAGCAGATCGAAGGATTGCGACGACGACCCTGACGCAACTGTGATCTGTGTATTTTCGCGGAGCAGCCCTATATAGGGCTGCTCCGTTTGCGTATCTGGTGCCAGACGGCTAGGAGATTAAGTATGCGAAGCGCTTCTTTCATTATCGCCCTGTCCCTGTTTGCTGCCGTCACGGCCTGCGGTCAGAAAGCCCCGATCGACACTGCAGGCAATCCCTGCCTGGATGGTGAAGCAGCCTTGGCCGCTGATGATCCCGAACGCGCCGTCACATCATTCGAGGCGTGTCTGGAATCGCGCGAACTGGAGCCGGGCGAAGAAGCCATCATCCACTCTCAACTGGGCGGTGCCTATCTCTATCTGGACCGGTATGAAGACGCCTTGCACGAGTTTGATCTGGCCTATGCGGTCGCCGAGACCCAAGGCGCTACGCTGAACAGCCCCTATGTCCGGCGCAATCGCGGCATTGCCCGGTACCGCACGGATCGCAAGGACGGGGCATTATCCGATCTGGAAGCCGCCGCCATTGATCTGCCCAACGACATGCTGACCTTCCTGAATCTCGGCGGTCTCTATCTCGATCTCGACCGTCCGGCGGAGGCCGTGGCGGCTTTCGATACGGTGACACGCCTTGAACCCACCTGGCCGGGTGGCTGGATCAGTCGTTCCGGTGCATTTCTGGAACTCGGCATCAACACGTCCGCCATTGATGATGCGCGCCGCGCAGTTGAGCTTGACCCTGAAAGCGGGTTTGCGCTGAATCAGCTGTGCTGGTCACTTATTGAAGATGGGCGCGCTGAAGCGGCACTACCCTTGTGTGAACAAGCCGTCGCTGCTGAACCGGAAATTGGTGCCATCGTCCACTCGCTGGCGTCTGCGCTGGAAGATGTCGGCCGCGAGGAGGAGGCGTACCCTCTCTTTGCCCAAGCGCATGAATTAACGCCGGATGATCCCGAGCTCCTTGCTGATTACGAGCGCACACATCCCAACCGCTGACCACAAGTCTTAGAACCGCTCAGAAGGGCCGCACGAATGGGTATTCAAGATCGGGTTGCGATTATCACCGGTGGGGCAAACGGCATTGGCCGCGCATGTGCACGCCGTTTGTCCAGCGACGGGCTCAAAGTCGTTATCGCTGATCGCGATGAGGACAAGGGTCACAGCCTCGCCGAGGAATTGGGGGCGGACCGTGATCGGGCCCTGTTTGTCGATTGTAATGTCGGTGATCGTCTTTCGGTTGCCAATTTGATGGCCGAAACGCGTTCGGCATTCGGGCGTCTCGATGTCCTCGTCAACAATGCGGGTATCGTTGCCAAAGGCACTATTCTCGACCTGTCCGAAGATGATTTTGATCGCGTCATGGCGGTTAATTTGCGCGGCGGCTTCCTGATGGCCCGCGCGGCCGCCAGGCAAATGGTCGAGCAAATCGAAGCCGATAGCGAGCGCATGGAAGATGCGCGCCGCCGCTATGCCATCATCAACATGTCATCGGTCAATGCCGTTGTCGCGATTCCCGATCAACTGGCCTATTGCGCCAGCAAGGGCGCGATCAACCAGATGACAAAGTCGATGGCCTTGGCATTGGCGACGCATGGTATCCGCGTGAATGCCATCGGACCTGGCAGCGTCAATACAGACGTCCTCAAAGCCGTGATGGACAATCAGGCAGCGATGAAGAAAGTCATGTCGCGAACGCCGCTCGGGCGTATTGCTGATCCGGATGAGATCGCAGCCGTCGCCTCATTCCTTGCGTCCAGCGATGCCAGCTACATTACGGGCGAATGCATTTATGCCGATGGTGGCCGACTCGCTCTCAACTATGTTGTTGAATCAGACTGATTGCTGCCGAACAACGTTTCCAGATCAATATCTTCGAGACTTTTGGCTGATTCCGCTTCGGCCTCCCTGGGCGCCTCTTCCGCCGGTGCCAATGCATCTTCACCGCTTTCAGCGCGTTCCTGATCCATTTTCGCGCGGCGCGCCGATGATTTCATCACGGCAGCGTCCAGATCAATCTGTGAGCACAGGCCCAGTGAAACCGGATCGGTTGGCTTGATATTATTGGCATTCCAGTGGGTCCGTTCACGAACGGCCCCAATCGTGGTTTTCGTTGTACCGATCAATTTGGAAATTTGACCATCGGTCAATTCAGGATGATTGCGAACCAGCCAGGCAATCGCATCCGGGCGCGTCTGGCGACGCGACAGGGGCGTGTAGCGCGGGCCGCGCTTGCTATTGGGTTGGTGCAGGTCTGAGTATTTTTGCTTTACGGCGACCATGCGGTATTTGGAATCGTCTTCGGCTTTCGCGATTTCCGCCCGAGTCAGCTGACCATTGCCAATCGGATCGGCGCCGCGCACACCCATCGCCACATCGCCATCGGCAATGCCTTTGACCTCAAGAGGATGCATGCCGCAAAAGTCGGCAACCTGTTCAAAGGTCAGCGACGTATTGTCGACTAGCCAGACGGCGGTGGCTTTTGGCATCAGAATATCGGTCATCGGTGCGGCTCCATCATGGGTCGGTATTATCAGTCGTAAACGCAAAAAAGCCCGGCGCGGGCGCCAGGCTTTTTGGCTTCCGCCGCGATCAACATTTCAAATGGCTTGAGATCACTGATCGCGATGTCGGTGCCCGTATAGCGTGGAGTACCGCCTGTGAAAAGCCGAAGCCTCAGATGGATAGAAGTATCTTTCCGGCATGGTCACCCGAGTCCATGCGCCGATGCGCGTTCGCGACATCATCAAGCGTATGCACGCTGTCGATAACCGGCTTGACCGCCCCGGACTTGAGCCAGGGCCAGACCGTCGCTTCAATCGCGGAGGCCAGCCGTGCTTTCTCGCTAACAGGGCGGGCGCGCAAGGTTGAGCCCGTCAGTATGAGGCGTTTGAGCATGACCGGCATCATGTCGATTTCGACGCGCGAGCCATTCAGGAAGGCAATACTGACATGACGCCCGCCGGGCTTCAGAGATTGGAGGTTTCGGCTCACATAATCACCGCCGACCATGTCCAGTACGACGTCTGCGCCGCCCTCCGCCCGGGTGATCTCGACAAAATCCTGATCGCGATAATTGATGACCTCGCGTGCGCCCAAACCTTCGCAGAGCGCGCATTTTTGATCAGACCCAGCTGTTGCAATTACTTTTGCACCCTGTGCGACAGCCATCTGGATCGCTGTCGTTCCAATCCCGCTGGACCCGCCATGCACCAATAATGTCTCACCGGGCTGCAATGCCCCGCTTTCAAACACATTCGCCCACACGGTGAAAACGGTTTCCGGAAGTCCC
>CAXBKM010000205.1:0-4228 GCA_963976265.1 uncultured Maricaulaceae bacterium | reverse complement strand
AAACCAGCACCTGAAGCTGGCGCGTCTACCAGTTCCGCCACCTGGGCAGGTGTCGTGTAGAAAACGAGGGCGCGGAATACGCCGATGGATGGCCCGCTGTCAACGCGCGATTCTGCACGGCGCGCCCGCCCATGTGATTTGCGCGCATGGACAGGCCGCGCAAATTTTGGTCTATGCAGGGACAGGCAACGATCCAGGGAGTGCCCTCATGCTGCGCAACGAAATGATTACGGTTTTCGGCGGGTCCGGCTTTGTCGGACGCTATGTCGTTCGCGCGCTCGCCAAGCGCGGCTATCGCATTCGTGTCGCCACGCGCCGCCCGCATCTGGCCGGTGATTTGAAAGTCATGGGCGTGGTCGGGCAGGTCCAGCTCGTCCAGGCCAATATCCGTGTTCCGGCCTCGGTGGAGCGTGCCGTCGATGGCGCACACGGCGTCGTCAATCTGATTGGCGTACTGTCCGAATCCGGTCGCCAGAGCTTTTCGCGCCTGCATGCCATGGGGGCCAAAACCGTCGCCGAGGCCAGCAAGGCAGCCGGTGTGGCGCGGATGATTCAGGTTTCTGCAATCGGCGCGGACCCGGACAGTGCCTCTCGCTATGCCGCCTCAAAGGGCACGGGCGAGGCCTACGTCAAGGCGGCGTTCAAGGGCGCAACGATTATCCGTCCATCAATCATTTTTGGCGCGGAAGACGAATTTTTCAATCGCTTTGCCGCGATGGCCCGCTTCGTTCCGGCCTTGCCCCTGATTGGCGGCGGGCATGCCAAATTCCAGCCGGTCTTTGTCGGCGATGTCGCCGATGCGATTGCACACGCGGTCGAGACGCCCGAAACCGCCAATCAGGTCTATGAGCTGGGCGGACCAAGTGTCTACAGTTTCAAGGCGTTGATGGAATTCATCTTGAAAACCATCGACCGCCCGCGCTTTCTGGTGCCTGTGCCCTTCCCGATAGCCAATATGATGGGACTGGCCGGTGAAATGTCGGGCGCCCTGCCCTTCGTGGAGCCCTTCCTGACGCGTGATCAGGTGACCCAGCTGCGCGTTGATAATGTGGTGCATGCGCGCTCACGCGGTATTGAGGATTTGGGTGTGACACCGGAAACCATTGAAGCGATCGTACCGGCCTATCTGGGACGTTATCGCCGCAATGGCCAGTTCCACGAACGTTCGGCCTAAACCAGAAACGCGAAGATCAGCGCGCCGAGCAATAATCGGTAAAGCACGAAGGGTAAAAACCCGACGCGCGCGACCACGCGCATCAGCACAAAAATCGCCGCCAGTGCCGATACAAAAGACAGGGCAGCAACGATCAATCCATCGGTAAAGCTCGCCCCGGCATCGGCCCCGCGAAACAGGTCAAACCCGGCAACCAGACCGAAGGCGGCAATCACCGGGATCGCCATCAGCATGGAAAACCGCGCCGCTTCAGGCCGTGTCATGTTCAGCGCGCGCGCCGCGGTCATGGTGACGCCCGACCGGCTCGCACCCGGGATGAGCGCGAAAAGCTGAGCCACGCCGATCAGGGCCGCCTGTTTGAAGGTCAGTGTTTCTGTTGTGACGTCATTCTTGCCGTATTTGTCCGCCAGCCAGAGCGGCAGGGCAAAGATCAGCGTGGCCGCTCCGATCACAACGGGTTCGCGCAGCACGTCCACCAGGCCTGAAAAATACAGCAGGCCCGCAGCGATCATGACCGGCGGCGTGGCAATCCCCACCAGAAGCGCGAGGCGTCCACCCGGTGTCATGCGCCCGGAGAGCCAGGCCAGCTTGCCCCGCGTAATCTCGAAAATGTCACGGCGGAAATAGACCAGCACGGCCAGCAAACTGCCGAGATGGGCCATCACATCAATCAGCGGGCTGTGATCTTCCAGGCCGGCCAGAACGGGCACCAGAATAAGATGCGCCGAAGAGCTCACGGGGAGAAATTCGGTCAATCCCTGAACCAGGGCGAGCAGGATGAGATAGGAGAGCGCCATGGCAATCACATTGGCGCGCTTCGCGTCGGCGCGCCAGAGGCGAATGCGCACGGGAACGTTTCAAATCATTGACGCCTCCACCCCACACGGCCTAACTGCCAGTCATGCCGCATGATAGCCATATCCACGATGCCGCAGGCGGGCCCGGCCGCCTGTCCCCCCAGGACGCGCGCAAGATTACTGGCGGGGCCACGGCGCTGTCTGTCGGAATTGCGCTCATTCTGGTGACGACCAAGCTCGCCGCATGGTGGGTATCGGGCTCGATTGCCCTGCTGGCCTCGCTTGCCGATTCCGCGCTGGATCTGGCGGCCTCCCTGACGACATTTTTCGCTGTACGATATGCGGCGGCCCCGGCGGACGCGGAACATCGCTATGGGCATGGCAAGGCGGAGGCCTTTGCCAGTTTCTTGCAATCCCTGTTCATCGCATTTTCCGCCGCCTGGCTGCTCTATGAAGCGGGCAAGCGCATCATCGATCCGCAGCCCGTCACGCAAGGCGGTTGGGCGCTGGGCGTGATGGTGCTCTCGATTGTTCTGACGACAATACTGATCTGGGCGCAGAGCCGGGCCATCGACAAGACGGGCTCCATCGCGGTCAGTGGCGACCGCGCCCATTATATTTCCGATCTCGCTGCCAATCTGGCGGTGATTGCCGGCATTATTCTGGCCGCGTTTTTTGCCGTCACGCGCGCCGATCCGATCATCGCCATTCTGGTTGCGATCTGGCTGTTCTGGTCGGCCTGGGGCGTGGCACGCGGCGCGCTGGATCATTTGCTCGATCGCGAATTGCCCGACGAAGAGCGCGCCAAGATCAAGGCGCTGGCGATGGAAGACCCCAAGATGCTGGACGTGCATCAATTGCGCACCCGCGCCGCGGGACCGCTCGTGCATATCCAATTTCACGCCGATCTCAATCCCGATCTGACGCTCGAAGCGGCCCACGCCATTCTGGTCGATTGCGAACGTCGCCTGATCGCCGAATATCCTGCGGCTGATATCCTCATCCATCCCGATCCGCAGGGGCGCGCCGAGCCGCACGGCTCCGATTTTTTCCGGGCTGAACAGGATTCTCCAGAGGAAAGCGCTTAATTTCGCCTGCAAAACCGGATAACGCTAAACCCATGCGCATCCTTCACCATTGGCCTCTCGATCCGTTTTCCCGGCAAGTGCGTCTCGCGCTTGGTGAAAAGGGGCTTGCCTTTGACACGCGGCTGGAAAAACCCTGGTCGGATCCCGACAGCATTCTCAGCATCAATCCGGCCGGCACGACGCCGGTCCTGATTGATGATCGCGAGGGCGCGCGCGTGGCGGTATGCGAATCCGGTCCAGCGCTGGAATATCTCGAAGAGGCTTATCCCGACCCGACCCTGATGCCGAAAAGCCCCGCTGACCGCGCCGAAATGCGCCGTCTGATGGCGTGGTTTGATCGCAAATATGATGGCGAGGTCAACGCCTATCTCCTGCATGAAAAGCTGGAGAAACGCGCGCAGGGCCTCGGCGCGCCCGATCCGGCGGCCATGCGTCTGGGCCGCGAGCACCTGCGCGGGCATCTGGGTTATCTCTCTGGCTTGCTGGAGCATCGCGATGGTCTGGCCGGGCCGCGCTATACGATGGCCGATGTGGTCGCGGCGGCGCATTTGTCCTGCGCCGATTATCTGGGCGATGTGCCGTGGGACGAATTTGAACCGGTGCGCGCCTGGTATGCGCGGGTCAAATGCCGCCCAGCCTTTAGGCCCCTGCTGGCTGACCGCTTGCCCGGACTGGAACCGGCCAGCCATTATGCGGATCTCGATTTTTAGGGAAGTGCGGAAAATGACGATCAGTTCCGCGTTCAATCACATGACAAGGCTGATTGCCGGACTGGTGATGCTGTTATTGGTCAGTAGTCCGGCTCATGCCCAACTATCGGGCGTTGAAGCCACTCAGGCCGTTGTTGATTGGTCGACGCAACGCTATTCGGTGTTGGAACAGTCGGCGTACGTACCGCTGCGATTACGGGCTGCGCTGGACATTTACGCAGAACTCCCCGATGGACGACCGCAATCAGCGGACGACCGCCAAGCAATTGATAATGCTATAAATACGCTCGTTGCAGCGCGCGAACGACTGGATGTGGCGTTTGTAGATCTACCGCCACCTCCGAGTATTGCAGACGAGGCTATCGCACGGCGCCTGAATGATAGTTTACCCATCATGGAAGAGGTTAGTGAAGCAGCGCTAGCGACATACGATTCAGCGATTGTCTGGTTGACAGATGT
>CAXBKM010000204.1:0-4240 GCA_963976265.1 uncultured Maricaulaceae bacterium | reverse complement strand
CATATTTGCCATGACGATGATCGGCGTGCAGGGCGCGATTTTCCAGATGCTGTCGCACGGCATTATCTCAGGCGCGCTCTTCCTGTGCGTCGGTGTGATCTACGACCGGATGCATACAAGGGAGATCGCCTTCTATGGCGGGTTGGTTCATCGCATGCCGGTTTATGCGGCGGTTTTTGCTCTCTTCGCCATGGCCAATGTCGGTCTGCCCGGCACATCGGGTTTTGTCGGTGAGATCATGACCATGGTCGGCACCTTCCAGGTCAGTACGCTCGCAGCGGGCGGCGCGGCCGTGGGGGTCATTCTGTCGGCGGTCTATATGCTGACCGTGTACCGCAATGTCGTCTTCGGCGAGATGACCAATCCGAAGCTCGAAGGCATTACCGACATGAATTCGCGCGAATGGTTGATTTTCGCACCTCTGGTGATCGGCACGCTTGTGCTGGGCTTCTTCTCGACCCTGATCACGGACGTGACCGCGTCGTCGGTTGAGTTGTTGATTTCGAATTACAATGCGGCTCTCGCCGCTGCGCAGAATTAAGGGGACTGATCGGTGACCTACGAAACACTGACCTCCGATCTTGCGCTTCTGGCGCCGGAATTGATCCTTGCGATTGGCGCCATGGCTCTGCTGATGGTCGGCGTTTTCATCAAGAGCGATGAGAAAGCCGCCAAATATGTTGGCCCGGCCACCGTTATACTTTTGCTGTTGGCTGCCGGTGCCGCGATTTACCTGGTGCCGAGCGCAGGCGGGCTCGCCTTTGCGGGCTCATTTGTCTTTGACCCGCTCGCCCTGTTTTCAAAGATCGCGATCTTTGGTGCGGCTGCGCTGACGCTGATCCTCGCCATGCCCTATTTGAAGGCTGAAAAACTGGCGCGGTTTGAGTATTACGTCCTGATTGCGCTGGCCGCGACCGGCATGGGGATGATGGTTTCGGCCAATGATCTGATCTCCATGTATATGGGCGTCGAACTGCAATCGCTGGCACTCTACGTGCTCGCCGCGTTCAACCGCGATTCCCTGCGCGCCTCCGAAGCCGGTTTGAAGTATTTTGTTCTGGGCGCGTTGTCGTCTGGCATGCTGCTCTATGGTGCATCGCTGGTGTACGGCTTTACCGGCGCGACCGGCTTTACCGAGATCGCTGCAGCGGCTGACGATCCGTCAGTTGGCCTCATCTTCGGTCTGGTGTTTGTGATCTGTGGACTGGCCTTCAAGGTGTCCGCTGCGCCCTTCCACATGTGGACGCCGGATGTCTATGAAGGCTCGCCGACGCCGGTAACGGCTTTCTTCGCCACGGCGCCGAAAATGGCGGCGATGGTGCTGTTGGCGCGGGTGCTTTACGAGCCCTTTGGTGCCGCTTCGGACCAGTGGGTGCAGGTGATTTCGATCATCGCTGTCCTGTCGATGGCCGTCGGCGCATTCGGTGCTCTGACGCAGCAAAACATCAAACGTCTGATGGCGTATTCGTCGATCGGGAATATGGGTTATGCGCTTGTGGCCGTGGCCGCAGCCAGTGAAACCGGCATCTGGGCGCTTCTGGCATTCCTCGTGCTCTACATGGTGAGCGTGATTGGCGCATTTGCCGTCATTCTGGCGATGCGGACTGCCGAGGGCATGGTCGAGCAGGTTGATGATTTGGCGGGATTGGCCCAGTCGCGTCCGGGCCTGGCCTGGACAATGACGGGTGTGATGTTCTCGATTGGCGGTCTGCCCTTCATGGTGGGCTTCTTTGGCAAGCTCTTCGTGTTTTACGCGGCCCTGCAGGCCGGCTTGCTCTGGCTGGTGATCATCGCTGCTTTGATGTCGGTTGTTGCCGCCGCCTATTATCTGCGCGTCGTCAAGGTGATCTGGTTCAGTGAACCGACCGTGTCCTTCGTCAATCCGTCCTTCTCGACTGGGACGATTGCCAATCTCGCTGGACTGGCGACAGTCGTGCTGGTCCCGGTCGCAGCGGTGTTGTTCATGTGGGCGCGGAGCTCGGCAACGGGCCTGTTCTGACATCGGACAGTATCATGCGTATCGATTGGCTCGACGAGGTCGATTCCACCAATGAAGAAGCCAAGCGCCGCGCGCTCGCGGGCGAGGCGGGTCCGCTGTGGATTGCGGCCAAACAGCAAACATCCGGGCGAGGGCGTCGTGGTCGGGAATGGACGGGTCTGAACGGTAATCTGTTCGCGACCGGTCTTTACACACTCAAAGATGATCCGGCGCGCGCCGCGCAGCTTTCCTTCGCCGCCGCCCTGGCGGTCGCGCAGGTCTGTGAATGCGTGATTGATCAAGCCCGCGTCAGGGTCAAATGGCCCAATGATGTTCTGGTCGATGGCCGAAAAATCAGCGGCATATTGCTCGAAAGCGGGCGCGCGCCCTCTGGGGAATTATGGCTTGCGGTCGGGGTCGGCATTAATCTTGTTGCGCATCCGTCTGACACGGAACGCCCGGCGACGAATTTCAAGGCCTGCGGCGCTGATTTGCTGCGGGACACCGCATTGAGCCATCTCGCAACCGCGTTTGAGACCTGGCGCAATAGCTGGCAGGTGGCCGGGTTCGCGCCTTTGCGCGACGCCTGGATTGCGCGCGCTTACGGGATTGGCGAGCGGTGCCAGGCCCGGCTTCAGGACGAAATGGTGGAGGGCGTGTTTGCTGATCTGGCAGTGGATGGCGCGCTGCGCCTTGATTTACCGGACGGGCGTCGCCGTCTCATTTCAGCCGGGGACGTATTCTTTCCCGGTGAGGTGAGGTAGACAGCCTCATGCTTCTGGCGATCGATTGTGGAAATACCAATACGTTATTTGCTGTCCATGACGGGCAGGACTGGCGTGCGCAATGGCGTACAGCCACACATGCGACGCGAACCGCCGACGAGCATGCGGTCTGGTTGACCCAGCTCATGGCGATGCAGAATTTGAATTTCGGCGATATCGATGCCTGTGTGATTTCAACCGTCGTGCCACAGGCATTGTTCAATTTTCGCAATCTGGCGCGTCGCTATCTGAACAGTGAACCGATTGTCGTCGGCGAGCCGGGCGTTGATCTGGGCATTACCGTTGAACTGGAACGCCCGCAGGATGCCGGCGCTGACCGCCTGGTCAATGCGCTTGGCGCGCGCCAGACCCATGACGGCGCATTGTTGATTATCGATTCCGGCACGGCGACAACATTTGATGTTGTTTCGGCGACGGACGCCTTTGTCGGCGGCATCATTGCGCCGGGCATAAATCTGTCCATGCAGGCACTCCATAGTGCCGCCGCGCGATTGCCCCGGATTGCCATTCAGCGCCCCGAGCGTGTGATCGGTACCGATACCGTGACGGCGATGCAGAGCGGCGTTTACTGGGGCTATGTTGATTTGATCGATGGATTGGCGACCCGCGTGAAAGCCGAATTCGGCGCACCGATGACGGGCGGCGTAGCCTCGCTGTTTGAAGGCGCATCACGCGCGATTGATCATTTTGATCCGGATGTCACGATTCGCGGCCTGCTGGCTGTGTGGCACCGGAATAGGGACCGACAAACGTGAGTATTGAAGACGAAGGCCTGTATTTCCTGCCTCTGGGTGGGTCCGGCGAAATTGGCATGAATCTCAATCTCTATGGCTATGGGCCAGAGCATGCCCGCAAATGGATCATCGTCGATTGCGGTGTGACATTTGGCGATCTGTCGACACCCGGTGTCGATCTGATCATGCCTGATCCGAGCTTTATCGAAGAGCGCCGCGATGACCTGGTTGCGATAATTCTGACCCATGCGCATGAAGATCATATGGGTGCCGTCGCTCAATTGTGGGAGCGCTTGCGTTGCCCGATTTATGCGACGCCGTTCACGGCCTATCTGATGAAGGGCCGGTTGAAGGAAAAGGGTCTTCACGGTGAGGCCGAATTGCATGAATTGCCGCTGGATACGCGACTGACGCTCGGCCCGTTTGATCTGCAATTCATTACGCTGACCCATTCCATTCCGGAGCCAAACGGGTTGGCGATCCGCACACCGGCGGGACTGATCCTGCATACCGGCGACTGGAAAATTGATCCTGATCCGATGATTGGCGAGGCAACCGATGTCGACGCTATCACCGCGCTTGGCGAAGAGGGCATCCTGGCCATGGTGTGTGACAGCACCAATGTGTTTTCAGATGGCGTATCGGGCTCTGAGGGCGATGTTCGTGCAGAGCTGATCAAGTTGGTCGGTGAACAGACGGGCCGCGTTGCGTTGGCGTCTTTCGCGTCCAATGTGGCGCGTATG
>CAXBKM010000203.1:0-4286 GCA_963976265.1 uncultured Maricaulaceae bacterium | reverse complement strand
ACACCGATAATGGAGCTGAAAATCGTCAGGATTACGCCGAACGCGACAGAAATGCGATATCCGTAGATAACCCTGGCCAGTACATCGCGTCCCTGATCATCGGTCCCAAGCCAGTTCTCCGCATCGGGCGGCGACGGCGCGGGAGAGGTGAGATCATAGTTGATGGTCGAATAGCTATAGCGGATGAGCGGCCAGATCTGCCAGCCATCTTCGTTGATTAGATCGGCGACGAAGGGATCGCGATAGTCGGCCTCGGTTTCGAAGTCGCCGCCGAAGGCTGTTTCTGGATAGGCTATAAGAAAAGGGAAATAAAGCTGATCCTTGTATGAGACGACGAGCGGTTTGTCATTGGCGATGACTTCCGCGAAAAGTGATATCATGAAGAGAAGGACAAAAAGGACCATCGACCAGTAGCCGCGACGATTGGCCTTGAAGTTCTTCAGCCGACGCTGATTAATGGCAGAAAGCTGCATGAGTTAAGCCTCCCGCGCTTCGAAATCGATCCGCGGATCAACGAGCGTATAGGTCAGGTCGCCCACCAGATTCATAATCAAGCCGAGTAAGGCGAATACATAGACAGTGGCGAAGATAACAGGATAATCGCGATTGATTGCGGCTTCAAAACCAAGAAGACCCAAACCATCAAGACTAAAGATCACCTCGATCAGGAGCGAGCCGGTGAACAGGATTCCAATAAAGGCGCTTGGAAAACCTGCGATTACAATCAGCATGGCGTTTCGGAAGACATGGCCATAAAGCACCCGCCGCTCACTGAGGCCCTTGGCGCGGGCGGTGAGCACATATTGCTGGCTGATCTGATCGAGAAAGGAATTTTTAGTGAGCTGGGTGAGAGCCGCGAAGCCGCCGATCACCAGCGCTGTCACCGGCAATGCTATGTGCCAAAGATAGTCCGTAACCTTGCCGAAGGTACTCAGCTGCTCCCAGTTTTCCGACGTCAGGCCGCGCAGCGGGAACCAGTTGAAATAGGAACCGCCCGCGAACAGCACGATCAGCGCGACGGCAAACAGAAAGCTCGGGATGGCGTTGCCGACAATCACCAGGCTGCTGGTCCAGATATCGAATTTCGTACCATCGCGCACCGCTTTGGCAATGCCGAGCGGGATAGAAATAAGATAGACCAGAAGCGTCGTCCAAAGCCCGATGGATATGGAAACGGGCAGCTTCTCAATGACCAGATTAACGACGCTTTCATCGCGGAAATAGCTCGTGCCGAAATCGAACATCAGGTAATTTTTCATCATCAGGAAGAAGCGTTCGTAGGCCGGCTTGTCAAAACCGAACTGGACTTCCAGCTCCTTGATGAATTCCGGATCGAGCCCTTGCGCGCCACGATAGGCACTCTCCGAGCCCAATGACGAAGAAGAGGAGCCGCCGCCGGTGTCGCCTGTCCCGCTGCCACCGATGCGGGCGGTGGCGCCAACTGCCGTTCCCTGAATTTCTGCGATGATTTGCTCGATCGGGCCGCCGGGAGCGAACTGGATAACCACGAAATTGAGAACCATGATGCCAAATAATGTCGGTATCATGAGCAGGACACGTCTCAATATATAGGCTAACAATGACTACTCCTTTGTCCGCAGGTTCAAAACTAATTACCCCGACGGGTGGCCAGTTCCTCGGCTTTGGTCTGATCATACCACCAGCTTTGCAGAACCGCACGATCAAAACCCGGCTTTTGTGACGCTGGGCGGCCAAACTTGTCCCAATAGGCGATAAAGTGACTGCTCTTGTACCATTGCGGTATGAAATAGTAGTTCCACATCAGTACCCGGTCGAGCGCGCGCGCGGCTGTGACGAGTTCGCTCCGGGACTGAGCTTCGATAATTTTCTCGATCAGGGCATCGACAGCCGGATTTTGGATGCCCGCGATATTCAGCCCGCCAGTGACATCGGCGGAGGAAGATCCCCACCAGTCACGCTGCTCCACGCCTGGCACCTGAGGCTGGGGGAAACGCCGGACAACAATATCGAAATCAAATTCCCGGACCCGATTTTGCCAGCTGGCGCTATCGATGACGCGGACCGATGCGTCAATCCCGGCCCGCTTCAGATTGGCGACATAGGGGTTTATCACGCGGGTAAAGGATTGTTCATAAAGGAGAAATTCGACCTTCATTTGCTGGCCCGCTGCATTCACCAGCTTCTTGCCCTGAACGGTCCAGCCAGCCTGCTTGAAAAGCTCCAGGGCCGAGCGGATTTGGGTTCGAATATTCCCGGAGCCATCGGTCCTGGAAGGCGTGAATTCTTCGGTGAAAACCGCATCTGGCAGCAGATCCTTATAGGGCGTTAGGAGGTCAAGTTCAGCCGGTGAGGGCAGACCCGTCGCCCTCATGTCAGAATTCTCAAAAACCGAGCCCAGCCGGTCATAGAGCCCGTAAAAGAGGTTCCGGTTCGTCCATTCATAATCAAACAGCAATCCAAATGCCTCCCGCGCCTTGATGTTATCGAACGGTGGTCGGCGGCTGTTCATGAAGAACGCCTGCAATCCGGTCAGCTTGGCGTCCTCCAGCACGTCCTGTTTGATAAAACCCTGTTTGACCGCGGGCTTGCTTTCATATTCCGTCGCCCAGCTCCGTGACGTGAATTCCTCGCGAAAATCATACTCACCGGCAAAAAAGGCTTCCAGGGCGATGGTCCGGTCCCGATAATAATCCACCTGGATCACATCGAAATTAAACCGGCCGCGATGGACCGGCAGATTTTCCGCCCAATGGTTTTTGACCCGCTCGTAGGTGATGGAGCGCCCCGGACTAACACGGGCGAGTTCGTAGGGACCGGAGCCTAGAAGCGGCTCCATGGTGGTGACAGCGAAGTCACGCGTCTCAAATGATGCCTTCGAGAGGATGGGCATGACCGCTACCTGATAGGGCAGGTCCCGGGTCAGCGCGCCCTTGCGGAATTCAAAACGTATTTTTTGAGGATCCAGCACTGTCGCGGCGATAATATCGCGATACAGCAGTCCATATCTCGGGTGCCCCTTTTCCTTTAGGGCGCTAAACGTGAACGCCACATCCTCGGCTGTGATAGGCGAATCATCATGAAATCGTGCCTCGGGGCGGAGGGTAAATTCCACCCATTGGCCCTGATCATCAAGGGTCACGCTTTTTGCAAGCAGGACGTATACGGCAACGGGTTCGTCATATGACGGGGTCATCAATTGGGTGAAATTAAAGTAGAGATCGCCGCCCTTGTCACCGTTCACGACCGCCGGATTGCCCTTCAGCAAGAACGGGTTGACGGTATCGAAGCTGTCAAGGTCGCGGAGTTTGATCGTGCCGCCTTTGGGCGCGTCCGGATTAACATAGTCGAAATGGTTGAAATCAGGGCCGTATTTCAAGTCTCCGAAAGGGGAAAGACCATAACTTGTCTTGGGTTCGGCGTTTGCCCCGGTGCCCAGCATAAAAAGAATAGCGACAAGTGGTGCGACCGTCTTTTTCATCCCGACTCTCCCCTCCCGCGGTACATTCTACTGCTTTTGCCGTATTTTCTTGAGATCCTCTTGCAGCTGCCGTTCTTTTTCCGGATCGACCCACCAGCTCAGGATATCCGGTCCTTGCGACGGATTGACATCCGTATGACCGAACTTGTTCCAATAGGCGATGCGGTCATAGGCGGCATGAAATTGCGGGATGACATAGAAATTCCAGGTCAGAACCCTGTCGAGCGCCCGAACGGCAGGGATCAGATCGTCATATGTCGGTGCGGCAATCAGATTTTCGATCAATGCGTCAATCACCGGGCTGTCGATGCCCATGACGTTGCGGCTTCCGGGACGCTTGCCCGCCGCGCTGCCCCAGAATTCCCGCTGCTCATTGCCGGGGCTGATGGACTGGCCGAAGCCGGAGGTGGTGATGTCAAAATCATAGTTGCGCAGCCGTTCGGTATATTGCGCCGTATCGACAACACGCGAAGAGGCATCAATCCCCAGCTTTTTCAAATTCTTGATCATGGGACCGGTGATCCGCAGGCTGTTGGGATCATACATCAGGAATTCGATGGTAAGCGGTTTTCCCGTTTCTGGATCGATGAGCTTGCCATTTTTGATTTCCCATCCCGCATCGGCGAGAATTTTACGCGCCGCGCGAAGGGGCGCGCGGTCCTGGCCGGAACCGTCGGTCACCGGCGCCTGATAGGCGGGGCCGAATACACGGGGCGGCAATTGATCGCGGTACGGCTCCAATATCGCGAGTTCCTCTTTTGACGGCTCGCCGGTTGCCGCCATCACGGAATTTTCGAAGAAGCTGTTGGTCCGGCTATACTGATCA
>CAXBKM010000202.1:0-4291 GCA_963976265.1 uncultured Maricaulaceae bacterium | reverse complement strand
GCCGGGTCGGGCAAGCCCCAATGAGCGGTCATCGGTTGGCCGGGCCAAACCGGACAGGTTTCGGCTCCGGCAGAATCGCAAACCGTAAAGACAAAATCCAGATTTGGCTCACCGCGCGCAAATTCATCCCAGCTTTTCGAGCGCAGCCCGGACACATCAATACCCAGATGCGTCAGCAGCTTCAATGCGAATGGATTGACCGATCCGGTGGGCTGTGATCCGGCTGAAAAAGCATGAAAACGGCCTTTGCCGATCTCGTTGAGCAGGCTTTCTGCCAATATGGAACGCGCCGAATTGCCGGTACACAAAAACAGAACATTGAATGATTGGGCCATGCCAGCCGCACCCCGGTGCCATCTATGCGAGGCTTACCGGATAGCGCGATTATGTGACGGTTTTATTGTGAGGACGAGAACGCGGCCGTCTTGCGGAAAACGGCGACCCGATCAGCCAGCAATTCGTCAATTCGCCAGCCCAGATCCGCCAGCAAGGCATCATACAGACGTCCGCCCTGCACGGTATCGACAGCGTCCAGCATAAGCAGACCACCGGTCTTCAGGCGCGCCGAGGCGTGGCGCAAATGGGCGGCAAGGGCCGCGAATCCCGCGGTCGGTGCCAGATAGACCACATCCACGCGGCCGGCTGATTCAGACGCGGTCACGCTGGAAAACACCCGCAATCGTTCCGGGCTGACACCCAGCGTGGCGCAATTGGCTTCAATGATTTCGCCGCGATCCCCATTGGCGATCAGAAGATGAAAGGCACCGCGCGCCAGAAACGACATCGCAGCCGCATTGCCCGTACCCAGTTGCAGGACTTTGTCACCGGGCTGGACGACTTCGCTGATAAAGTCTTCCAGGGCCTGATTGAGCGGTCCGCGGCGGCGCTGAACCTTGCGCGAGAAATTCCGCAATGGCTGGCTCAGACGGCTGAGGAGTGACGGTGTCGTTGCATCAAGCAGTGCCATGGGCGTCCCAATCGTGAACAAGGTGTTAATCTGGACGGCCTGCCTCGCAAGCGCGGGGCCATTTACGAATGAAAGGTTAACGCCAGGGGTTTGAAAGGACTTGCACAACGCGGTGTGGCGCGCATTGTATCTCCATGAGCGAAGACGCGACTGAGAAGTCCCATATCGTCGATACACTGATAGAAGAGCGGGCGCCGCGCCTGATGACGCGCCCGCGTTTGTGGGCCGTTATCAAGCGTATGGCTTATCCCGCGCTGGGTTATTCCAGGGCGGTGGAGCTCGCCGATGCGATCAGCCCGCTGGGCGGTGTTGAAACGCTTGAATGGGCACGTGATTTTTTGAACCTGAGCGTTGAGACGATCAATGTCGATGCGGTACCGGAAACGGGCGGCTGTGTGGTCATCGCCAATCATCCCGGCGGGATCGCCGACGGCATTGCCGTCTGGGACGCCTTGCGGGAACGACGCCCGGATTTGTGTTTCTTTGCCAATCGCGATGCGGTGCGGGTGTCGCCCGGTCTGGAAGAAGTGGTTCTGCCGGTCGAATGGCGCAAGGATCAGCGCTCGCGCGAGCGGGCACGCGAGACCGTGCGTGCGGCGATTACCGCCTTCAAGGCGGAGCGCTGTGTCGTGATTTTTCCGTCCGGGCGGATGGCAGAATGGCAGTGGCGAAAACTGGGGCTGGTGGAAAAACCCTGGCAGGTGACAGCGGTCAGCTTTGCCCGGCGTTTTGATGTGCCGATCGTCCCGATGGGCGTGCGCCAGCGCATGCCGGTACTCTATTATGCCCTCGCGCAAATCCATGAAGAGCTCAAGGACATGACGATTTTTCATGGATTTATGGGCAAGAAAAAGGCCCGCTATCGCCTGGGATTAGACGTCTTCGGTCGGCGATTTTGCGCCGGCTGACAGCCCATACCAGTCAACCTGACGGGTCAGATACATGGTTGAGGCAATCGTGCCAAAGGCCAGAACCGATCCGATCAGCAGCGCATAATCTTCAACCAGGATCAACACGAACTGGACCGAGAAGGCCAGTGTCAGGCCGGCGAAGGTCAATAATGCGCGCGGTGCATCACGGAAGGCCGAACGGGCATAGAGCGCGGTCAATATAACCGTTGCCGTCGCTGCGATCGCATAGGCTGTCCAAACTGGAACATGCTCAGACAGAGCCAAAAGCAACAGATAAAAGGTGATCTGCGTCATTCCGATCAGAATGTATTGCGCAGCATGAAGCCGGCGGCCGCCACTGGCCTCAATCAGAAAAAAGAGCAGTAGGGTCAGACCCAGAAACCCCATCGCATATTTCAGTGAGCGGCTAACACGGACATAACCATCCGCAGGGCTGATAAACTGGATGGCAAACTGAGCTTCGTCGGCGGTGCGAATGGAATAGTTGCGACCCTCGATCCAGCTCGCTGGTACTCCGCGCGCCAGATAGGGTATGCGCCACTCGGCAGCGAAACCGTCATCCGTGATATCGCGAGTGTCGGGCAAATAGGCCCCTTGAAATCCCGGGTGCTGCCAATCGCTGGTTATGCGCGCCGAGGTTTCGCGCCCCGCGGCGACAATGCCGAGGCGGCTTGCGCCCAGAACATGGAGTTCACCGTCAAAATCAAAAGCGCTGCCTGGCTCCAAGTCGCGTAAAGGCGCACTCATGCCACGCCATTCCTGCTCGGAATAGCCGCCCGACAAGGCAAAGCCGGATTCAGGTTCGAAGGTCAGCACATCACTACGCCCGACAATTTCAAAGCGGATGTCCTCGCCCATGCCACGCAGATCGCTGACCGCATAGGTAATGCGCGCAGCGCTCCAATTTATTGTGCCATCGCCCAGCAAATCACCGTTGATCCGGGACGTGTCGAAGCGGCCGCGAACTGCCAAATGGGATTCATATACCGGGGTTTCATAGATTGCCCGGCGCAATACGCGCGTTTCTAGATCGACCAGAATATTGAGCGTATCCGGCGAAAGGATCAGTGTTTCGACGATTTGCCGGGTCTCATGTACGGACCCACTTGCTGCCTGACTTGTCACATTGACCGTCCGTTCGACCGGCAGGACCAAAAATGGGCCACGCATTGTTTGTGGGCCACCATGCGATTGCCCGATCTCTGCCGCGACCGTTTCGGCGCGCCCTGCACGTTCACAAGCCAGCACGTTGACGACGATCAACGGTATGCCGAGCAAAAGCACAAGGCCCCCGACCAGCAATAGTTTCAAACCCATGGACCGAGTCCGGTCGGGTTTCATATGCGTCATGATTAGCTCTCCCTCTTCCCTGTGAGCGGAGCGGATAAGGCGTGCTCACTGGGGAGAGAGAAGGGCCGGTTCGTGGCTGGACGACGATTTGATACGGCAAGATTACGGCGGCGACCCTACCGGTGCTGGTCGATCAGGATCGTATTGCCATCGGGATCGGTCAGGGTGATGTGTGCCGGTCCGCTTTCGCTGTCGATCGTTTCACCGGCTTCAAGTCCGGCGGCTTTCAGCGCGGCCTGAATGTCGCGAATATCGGTGAAGGCATCGACATTTTGTGCGCTCTGGTCCCAACCGGGATTAAAGGTCATCAGGTTTTTGTCGAACATGCCCTGAAAGAGGCCGATCACCGTCTGGTCATTCTTTAGAATCTGCCAGCCCTGATCCTTCGCGCCGCCCATCGCGGCAAAGCCGAGTTTTTCATAGAAAGCTATGGAGGCGTCGAGGTCCTTGACCGCGAGGCTGACCGAAAATGCACCGAGTTTCATGGGGCGTGTCCCTTGTTTCAGATTATTGAAGGTCGCCAGATTACCCAAATTTCCCGGAACGCCATCACCCAGATGGGTGAAAAAAGCGTTTCTCCCTCACCCTGGAGGCGGGAAACTCGACAACCAGGCGCAAAACGAGGGAATTACCCGAGCATATTTGCAGCAATGCCAAGAATGCGTTCGACAATAACCAGCAAAATGCCAATGACCCACCGCCAGCCTGCGACAGGTTGTGTAATAACGGTTGCAGAAGCCCAGGAATCCCACAACGTCGCCCCTTTGGATTTCAGGGTCGTATAGCCTGCGATATAGCCAATGAGACTGAGAAGGGGGATCAAAAACACCATCCCGATTGAAAGCATGCCGGCGCTCCGCAAGAAGCTCTGGCCATAGCCAATCGTCTCGCCGTTTGCGCGCGCGATCTTGACGCCCATGAGTGACTTGCCGGGTGTTGATCCGAATGTCGCAACGAGCATGGCATCGTAAAGCCAAAGCAGGATGACATAGACACCGATAGATATCGCAGATGACAACAGCACACCGCCGCTCGATGTTCCTTCGAGCATGGCAAAAATCGG
>CAXBKM010000201.1:0-4305 GCA_963976265.1 uncultured Maricaulaceae bacterium | reverse complement strand
TTCCATTGGCTATATGCGTGGAAATGGCGAGAAGAACCAGACGCGTTTCTACGTCTGTTTTACCATAGCGATTGCCAGTGCGATGGGCGTTGCGCTGTCTGCCAATTTGTTGACGATGTTCCTGTTTTACGAGGCGCTGACGCTGTCGACCTATCCTCTGGTCGCGCACAAGGGTGATGCCAAGGCGCGGCGCGGTGCGGCGATTTATCTGTCAATCCTGCTTGGGACATCGATTGGCCTGCTTTTGCCGGCGATCATCGCCGTTCAATATTTGACCGGTACAACAGAATTCACCCTGGGCGGAATTCTGGCGGGGAGTGCGTCGCCATTGGTGACGGGCATTTTGCTCGTGATGTTCGTCTTCGGGATCGGCAAGGCGGCATTGATGCCCGTGCATCCCTGGTTGCCCAATGCGATGGTCGCGCCGACGCCCGTCAGTGCCTTGCTGCACGCCGTGGCGGTTGTGAAGGCAGGTGTTTTCGCTGTCCTCAAGGTCGCAACCTATATTTTCGGCCCGACCATGATTCAGGCCGCACCCACATCCGATGCCCTCGCCTGGATCGCGGCAGTTTCCATTGTGGTCGCGTCCCTGATCGCGCTGACAAAAGACAATCTCAAAGCCCGTCTCGCATTTTCGACGGTCAGCCAGCTCTCCTATGTGACGCTGGGCGCGATGATCGCGTCGCCTTTGGCACTCATGGGCGCAGCCTTGCAGATTGTCATGCATGCCTGGGCCAAGATCACACTCTTCATGTGCGCAGGCGCGATCTATACTGCGACCGGAAAAACCGAGATTTCGCAAATGCGCGGACTCGGGCGATTGATGCCGTGGACGTTTGCCGCCTTTGCTGTCGGTGCCTTTTCGGTTATCGGCCTGCCGCCCTTCGGTGGGACCTGGCCAAAGCTTTATCTGATGCTGGGGTCGATGGAGGCTGGCCATGCTGCACTGATCGGCGCACTGATCCTGTCGTCAATCCTCAATGTAGCTTATCTGATGCCCCTTCCCGGGCGCGGTTTTTATGACAAGCCGGATATAAAGGAATTGCCCAAGCGCACCCCAATGCTGGTTGTTTTGCCGCCAGTAATTACGGCGGCGGGCGCGACAGCGCTCTTCTTCCTGATAGATCCCCTTCGGGCCTTCCTGGCGCCGGTATTTGAGGCAGGGCTGCCAACGCCATGACGCAATCAACGAAATCAAAAGCCCCCAAAGCCGCAAGGTCAGATGAAAATGTGCATCCGATTGCGCGCTATTTCTTGTGGCTCGATACGCCCGTGGCGCGCAAGGCACCATTCTGGATTTTTGGCGCCGGAGCGCTGGCCTTGTTGGGCGCAGAATACCTGCACCCCATGCATAGCGTATCGAACTATGATGGCATATTTGGCTTCTATGAGCTTGAAGGGTTTTTTGGTTTCAGCCTGGCTGTTCTGATGGGCTGGCCTTTGCGCAAGTTATTGGGGCGCAAGGAAGATTATTACGACCAGGAGGGTGATGATGACTGATCTCTTCTACGGTCTGTCTCCAGCCTGGCCGGTCATTTTTGCGGGCTTGCTCTGTGCCGCAATCCCGTCGCACATCGTGCGCAAATGCCTGATGATCGCGGCCCCCCTGATTGCCGGTTTCCTGTGGCTGGTCACGCCATCGACCGGCGTGTTTGGCGGAATTGAAGCGGCCGGTTTTGTGTTTGAGACCTATCGTTTTGATCCGCTGTCGCGGGTCTGGGGCGTAATTTTCATTCTGGCGACTTTTATCAACGCCATCTATGCGCTGCACGAGCGCAGCCGCGCGTCTGACGCGTCAACTCTGCTCTATTCGGGCGCCGGTATCGGTGCTGTGTTTGCAGGCGATTTGCTGACGCTGTTCTTCTTCTGGGAATTGACCGCGCTCGCCTCGGTCTTCCTGATTTGGGCGGCCGGAACACCGGCCGCATTCCGGGCCGGGCTGCGCTATCTGGTGATCCAGGTCCTGTCAGGCGTCCTGCTGCTGGCCGGGGCCGTCATGTATGCCGGTCATACCGGATCGTGGGCATTCAATGCGATTGATGTCTATGCGCCGGGCGGCGTGTTGATCTTCCTCGCTTTCGCGATCAAGGCGGCCTTCCCCCTGCTGCACAACTGGCTGCAGGATGCCTATCCCAAGGCAACCGGTGTTGGCGCGGTTGTGCTCTCGGCCTTTACGACCAAATTGGCGATATACGCGCTTGCGCGCGGCTTCGCCGGTATGGACATGCTGGTGTGGATCGGTGCGATCATGACGGCATTCCCGGTCTTCTACGCCGTCATTGAAAACGATTTGCGCAAGGTCCTGGCCTATTCGCTCAACAACCAGCTGGGCTTTATGGTCGCCGCGGTTGGCGTCGGTTCCGAGCTCGCGCTGAACGGTGCTGCGGCGCATGCCTTTGTTCATATTATCTACAAGGCGCTTCTGTTCATGACGATGGGCGCTGTCCTGCTCCGCGTTGGTACAACCAAGGCAACAGAGCTGGGCGGTCTCTACAAATCCATGCCGATTACCGCGGTTTTCTGTCTGATCGGGGCGGGGGCGATCTCTGCCTTCCCGTTATTATCGGGATTTGTCGCAAAAGCGCTTACAATCGCGGCGGTCGCGGAAGCAGGGTATGGCATACCCTTCCTGATCCTGATCTTTGCATCGGCCGGTGTGCTGGAGCATTCAGGGATCAAGATTCCGTATTTCGCCTTCTTCGCGCATGATCGGGGTCATCGGGTCAAAGAAGCGCCAGCCAATATGCTGATCGCCATGGGTATTGCCGCCTTCCTGTGTGTTTATCTGGGGATCAATTACGGTGTTTTGTATGACCTCCTGCCGTATCCGGTAGAATACGCGCCCTACACCTTTGACCATATTGTCGGCCAGATGCAGCTTTTGCTCGCGGCCCTGTTCGCCTTCACATTCCTGGTCAGATTCCGGCTATATCCGGCCGAAGTGCCCGGCGTGAACCTCGACACGGACTGGTTCTATCGGAAATTCGGCAACGGCGTCGTGCGCTGGGGCTGGGCCATGCTCGATCGTCTGTTTGCGGCGATGGGTAATCAGTTTGCAAGACTGCGGCACAAGCTCGGTGAACGCTTTGTCGCGGTGTTCAGCCCGTCGGGCGCGCTCAGCCGTGATGTACCCAGTGGTATTCTGGCGATCTGGACCGGCGTTCTCCTGGGGCTTGTACTTCTGGTCGCGTATTTCGCTGGATAGGAAAGAAATCCTCCTATCTTTGCCCAAGCAACTCAAGCGTGTACTATTGACTCGCATATCTAAATAGGAAAGTTATCCTCTCTCCTTCTGCGCTTCCTAACATGTGGATGCAGCCAGAAGTGGATGAGGTGATGAGAGTCGCAAACCGGTTAGAGATCGACATGCCACGCGCGCGTCTCGTTCGAGAGGCGGTGGCCTACGCATTTAATGTGTCACCCGAAGAGATGACGGCCCCAACCCGTCGATCTTCTTCGGTCGCCTTTGCCCGTCAGGTCGCCATGTATCTGGCTCATGTCTCGTTTGAACTGAGCCTGACTCGTGTGGCGCAAACATTTGGCCGGGACAGAACAACAGCGGCCCATGCCTGCCATGTGGTCGAAGACAGGCGCGATGATCCGGATTTTGACGAAAGACTGGACCGCTTGGAGGGTTTTTTGAGGGCCGCTCCAGATCCATCCCTGGATTATGAGGTGCGCGCTTGAGTGCCACCATTGCCCCGCGCTGGATGCGACGTTTGCAATATGGTGATGCGCGTCTTTGCGCGCTGGATACGGCGGGTACGCGATACGGTGTCTTTCCACGCGGCGATCGCCGTCGTCGTCCAACGGCAAAGGTGTCAGCCCATAGCGCAGAGCAGGCCCGCGCGGCCGGGTGGATTGCGGCGGCTGGCGATGCCTATGAGCTCACGCCGGACGGTGTGGCCTATCTAAAACGAGAGGCCACAAGTGACGGGTTTGCCGATCAGCACCGAGAGATGGTCGATATTCCGGTCATGATGGGGCAGCGCATAGAGACGGCGAAGAAAAATCTTAATGAATCGCCGCTGGCCAGATGGCGGCGACCCCAAGCCCAGGGCCGAGAAGCTCTGCTCAGCGAGCATGAATTCATGGCCGGTGAGCGTTTCAGGGACGATTATACGCGATCATCATTGATGTCGCGTATGACGGTTGATTGGACGGTCGAGCCGTCGGGTGCTGGCCGGGGCTGTTCAGATTTCAACGACGCTCCCATGTCAGCCATCGCCGCCAAGGAGCGTGTCATGAAAGCGCTGGATGCGCTCGGAGCAGAACTTGGGCGTATCGTCACAGATGCCTGTATTC
>CAXBKM010000200.1:0-4328 GCA_963976265.1 uncultured Maricaulaceae bacterium | reverse complement strand
CGCTGTCACCGGTGCCGTCCATCTTTGAAGATGTCACGGCAGAGCCGGACTGGCGCCTTGTTCGCCAGCGCCAGGATTTGGGAGTTTAGGACATGGCCAAGATGAACATGATCCAGGCGCTCAATTCGGCGCTCGACGTGGCGATGGAGAAAGACCCTGATGTTCTCTGCTTTGGCGAGGATGCCGGGTATTTTGGCGGTGTGTTCCGCGTGACGGCCAAGCTGCAGGAAAAATACGGCATCGATCGCGTGTTTGACACGCCGATCAATGAAGCTGCGATTGCGGCCATGGCGATTGGCATGGCAGCCAAGGGTTTGCGCCCGGTCGCCGAAATCCAGTTCTCTGATTATATTTTCCCGGCGATTGACCAGATCGTCTCGGAAATGAGCCGTATTCGGTATCGCTCGGCCGGTCAGTTCACCCAGCCTATCGTGGTGCGTTCACCCTGGGGCGGCGGTATTCGTGGCGGGCAAAACCATTCGATGAGTCCGGAAGCCTTCTTTACCCATGTGCCAGGTATCAAGGTTGTCATTCCGTCTAATCCCTATGACGCCAAAGGCCTGTTGCTGTCGGCGATTGAAAGCGATGACCCGGTCGTCTTCTTCGAGCCGAAGCGGATCTATAATGGCCCGTTCGATGGCCAGGCGGACAGCCCGCTGACATCGTGGGCGACCCACGAAAAAGGCGAAGTACCGGAAGGCCATTACACGGTGCCGCTCGGCCAGGCCGAAGTGGTGCGGGCCGGTGAAGCGGTGACGGTCGTGACCTATGGCACGCAGGTCCATGTTGCATTGGCTGCGGCAGAAAAAACCGGGATCGACGTGGAAGTGATCGATCTGAAAACCCTGACCCCTTACGACATTGATACGATTGCGGCCTCGGTCAACAAGACCGGGCGCTGTGTTGTCGCTCAGGAAGCGCCGCGCACATCCGGATTTGGTGCCGAATTGATCGCGCAAATTCAGGAAGATTGTTTCTATGCGCTGGAAGCCCCGATCGTGCGGGTAACGGGTTGGGATACGCCTTATCCGCATGCCCATGAATGGGCCTATTTCCCCGGTCAGGAGCGCATTATCAATGCGCTGAAAACCGTCACGGAGAGTGTCTGATGTCTGAATATCGCTACAAGCTACCCGATGTCGGCGAAGGCGTTGTCGAGGCGGAAATCGTCGAATGGCGCGTCAAGGTCGGCGACACGGTTGTTGAAGATCAGCCGGTGCTCGACGTGATGACCGACAAGGCGACCGTTGAAGTGCCCTGCGCCGTGAATGGCGTGGTGACAAAGCTTGTTGGTGAGCCCGGCGATGTGCTCGCCGTCGGCACTGAAATCCTGTTCATCGATACGTCGGGTTCAGGCGCAGCGCCTTCCGAGGCGCCTGCGGATGAGCCGAAGGCGGAGACGCCAAAGGAAGAGCCCAAAACTGAGCCGGTTGCCGAAACTCCGGCTGCGAAAGTTGAAGCGCCCGCACCGAAGACTGAAGCGCCTGCCAAACCGGCTGCACCGGCACCGGTCGCGTCGCCAACGGGTGGCAAACCGCTGGCCAGCCCGGCCGTGCGCCAGCGCGCGCTCGACAATGATGTCGATCTGTCCGCTGTGCCAGGTTCGGGACCTGCCGGTCGCGTAACGCATCAGAATCTGGACGATTTCATCGCATCCGGCGGTCGTCTCGCGGCACGGGGCGGAGCGTCGTCAGCGGCTCCCGCGCGTGAGCCCAGAACCGGCGTTGAAGAGAAGAAAATTATCGGTCTGCGCCGCAAGATCGCGGAAAACATGCAAAAGGCGAAACGCGATATTCCACACATTGCCTATGTCGAGGAAATCGACGTTACGGCTCTGGAAGATTTGCGGGCGCATTTAAACGCGACCAGGCGCGAAGACCAGGCCAAACTCACCTTCATTCCGTTTCTCGCCGCAGCCCTTGCCAAGGCCTTGCCCGAAACACCGCAGGCCAATGCCCATTATGATGGCGAAGCCGGTGTGCTGAAGACCTATGAAGGCGTGCATCTCGGCGTCGCCGCCGCCACGCCGAACGGGCTGATGGTTCCCGTCATTCGTCATGCGGAAAGCCTCGATGTCTGGGAGATCGCCGCCGAGCTGGGCCGCCTGGCCAAAGCTGCGCGCGATGGAAAAGCCACCAAGGACGAGCTTTCGGGTTCGACCATCACGATCACTTCGCTGGGCGCAATTGGCGGTCTCGTTACGACGCCGGTCATCAACCAGCCGGAAACCGCCATCATTGGCGTCAACAAGATGCAGGAATTGCCGCGCTTTGATGCCGGTGGCCGTGTCGTGCCTCGCAAGTTGATGAATCTGTCCTCCAGCTTCGATCACCGGATTGTTGATGGCTATGACGCCGCCCTGCTGATCCAGCGGGTCAAAGCCTATCTGGAAAACCCGGCCACGCTGTTTATGTAGCGGACTGGGACGCTCCCCTGAATCCGTGTTGGCGCGGTCCGGGATAGAATTTTGAGATATTCCAGTTCGATTATTATCGCCTCACGCGCTTGTGACCCCACTGGTTCGGTTTCGCATGTCAGACTTCCCCCAAACCTTGGGGAGTGAACTTTATGATGAAACCAGTTTTGCTGACCGCCGCGCTCGGCGCATTGATGATGGGCGCACCCGCCATGGCGCAGGTCGCCGGAGAGGGCGTGCGCTGGTGCGGGGATTACGGATCGCCCGCTGAAGGCATGCCCGAGGAATTCTCGCAATTCGACTTTCTGATCGGCGACTTCGATGTCCAATTCCTTGACTGGGATGCCGAAGCCGAAGACTGGGGCGAACCGCGGCCCTATTTCGCGCACTGGAATGGTCGCTATGGCCTTGGCGGGCGTGCCATTGTCGACGAATGGTATGCGCCGGGTTTTGGTTATCGCGAGGCGTCGGGTGCCGGGATCAATATCCGTATTTGGGATGTCGAGGAGGGCATCTGGAAAACGGCCTGGCACAATACGAGCACGAACAGTGTTCTCGATTTGCGCCAGCAAATACTGGACGATGGACGCCTGCATCTCTGGCAAGTCTATCCTGAGGCTGCCGAGCGCAATATCTGGTTTGAAACCTATGAGGATGGCGAGTGGGCGCGTATCGACCAGGCCCGCGATGAAGAGAGCGGCGAGTGGGTCAATTCGGTTATGCTGTATGCAACGCCGGTCGAGTGTCCGACCGACTAGTCGGGCTTGCATGGCAGCTCTGCGACGCGGCACCCTTTCCCTTCACGTGATCAACGGTTAAACCGGCGCGCAAACCCTGACACTCGCGCCGGAGCCTGACCGATATGAAAGAACGCAGCTGTAAAGTCCTTGTCGTTGGCGGTGGTCCGGGCGGTTACCCGGCGGCCATTCGCGCCGGCCAACTCGGCCTCGACACGGTGATTGTCGACAAGCATGGCTTGGGCGGCACCTGTCTCAATCGCGGTTGTATTCCGTCGAAAGCGTTTATTCATGCGGCGGGCATGTTCGAGGACATGAGCAAGCATGCTGGCGATGGCAAGTTCGGCATTTCCATTACCGAAGCCCCCAAGCTGGACTTGCCGGGCCTGGTCGCGTGGAAGGATTCCATCGTCTCCAAACTGACTGGCGGTGTCGCGCAACTTTTGAAAGCCGCCAAGGTCGAAGCGATCAATGGCTGGGCCAAGTTCGAAGACGCCAAAACCTGTGTCGTAGAAACGGCGGATGGTGAGTCCATTCGCATCACCGCAGAGAATGTGGTGCTGGCGACCGGATCGGTCGAAGTCGAGCTGCCCTTCATGCCATTTGGCGACAAGGTTATCGGATCGACCGGCGCACTCGACATGAAGGAATTACCCAAAAAGCTGGTCGTGGTCGGTGCCGGTTATATCGGTCTGGAATTGGGCATTGCCTATCGCAAGCTGGGCTCTGAGGTCACCTTCGTCGAGGCGCTCGATCGCATTCTGCCTATCTATGACAAGGAAATCACACGGCCCATTACGCGCTGGTTGAAAGAGCACAAGGTCGATGTGAACCTCAACTGCAAGGCCAAGGGCATAGTTGAGGATGACGGCAAGACTTTCCTCGAATTCGAAGATTCCAAGGGTGACACACAGCGTCTGGAAGCCGACGCGGTTCTCGTTTCAGTGGGCCGTAAGCCCCTCACGCAAGGCTGGGGCCTGGAAGCCATGGGCATTCCACTGACCGGCAAATTCATCAAGGTCAATGAGCGCTGCGAAACCGGCATGCGCGGCGTCTATGCCATTGGAGATCTGACCGGTGAGCCACTACTGGCACACCGCGCCACGGCGCAGGGCGAGCGCGTCGCCGAAATTATTGCCGGTCACAAACGCGTCTTTGACCCGGTCTCCATCGCC
>CAXBKM010000199.1:0-4333 GCA_963976265.1 uncultured Maricaulaceae bacterium | reverse complement strand
GTTCTCGACCAGTTGAAACTGGATAAATCTGCCGCGACCTTCCTCCTCTATCATGGCGAGAATGACGCCGATCACATGGAGGAATTTGAATCCATGCTGCGCATGTTGCCGCTGGACGCTGGGCTGGAAGAGCGGATCGTCGCCTGCGCGCGCGTGACGGGCCGCCTCTACGCCATGCAGATCGGGGATATTCTTGATGCCTGACCGTTTGGGCAAACGCTTTGACGCGAAGGATTTTGACCGCGAGGATCCCGATCCGTGGCTGGCGCTGTGGCTCGATACCAGCCTGCCGATTGATGATGACGCCAAGGCGGCCCTGCTGCGCGGGCATGATTCTTATTCGCGGCGGTTTTTACTGCCGTTTTTGCGCCCCTTCGTGTTCGTGTTCTTTGTACTGGTTCACGCGATCAGGCGGATATTCCTGCACTGGCCGAGCTGGCCAAAATCACTGCACGGGTTGATCCATTGGGGATTGAAGACATTTGCGACGCCGGACGCCAATCTGCTCATCCTGCGCCATTTCAATATCGGCACCGAAATTTTGGCCTTCATCAAGGCCAATGCCGGCCCTGTCGGGATTGACAGCTTCCCGCTCAAACCCGTGACGCTGGCCGAGCTGAAGGACAATGTTTTTCTCCAGCACGATCTGAATATCTATAATTTCATTATCGAGCTGAACCGGGATTTGCGCGCGCAGGGCCGCGATCTGTCACCGCCGGAAACGCTCGACCTGTCGATGATCAGCGATGAACCTTTTGAATTCGAGGACTTTCCGGACGGCCCGCTCAATTTTGCCGACATTCAAACGGCGATTGAATTTTACACGCCGCTCTATGCGCTCTTCCTGCCGAAGAATGATTTTGTCCGCGCCGCCAATTCACTCCAGCTGGACGAAACGATTGCGATCTATATCGCCAAGATACTGGGCACCGATTACCACCTCAGCTTCATCAAGAACGGCCATCCCATGGTGCCGCTCTCGACCTTCGAGGCCGGGCATCGCCTGATGCTGCACGGACTGGACGCAGAGGGGCTTCACGGCTGGTTGCGAATTCTCAAACGGCGTCAAGCAGAGGGCCTGCCACTGGATCCCTCAAAGCCACCGGGCAGTGTGGCCTAGTTCGCGCTTGCGGGCAGGCCTTCACGCGGTGCCGTTTCGGCACTCTCCCATTGATCGGGATAGATCAGGCCTTCCGTGTCAAAGCCCAATTCCTGCAGGAATTCGAGGCGTTCAGCGAGAACCGCTTCATCCATTTGGGGCTCGCGGGAAAGGATCCAGAGATATCGACCCGCGGGTTCGGAAACGACTGACCATGAGTAATCGTCAGCGATGTCGAGTATCCAGTAATCGCCATAGAAGGGGCCAAAGAAGCTGACCTTCAACCGCGCTGTCGCCATGCGGTCTTCGAGACGCGCGACGCCCTCGGCGACATCCAGCTCGCCATCTAGACCGCCTTCCCAGCAGCGATTGATCACCCGGATCGCCCCGTCTTCGCGATATTCATAATAAGCTGATACACCGTGACAGCCGCGCTCGAATCCATGATCAGCGCGCGCGATCTCAAACCAGGTGCCCAGATAGCGATCCAGATCGACGGAGTCCGCTGTTGGTGGCGGTGTGTCTCCGGCCAGCCGGTCACGCGGTGAGGAGCAGGCCGCCAGGAGAAGCCCGGCGATGGCGATCAAAAAAATGGCTTGGAGTCGCATGCGTCACCCTTTTTGGTTTCCCGAGACAAGAAATAAGACGAATGGACAGCGCGACCTGCCACAAATGGTTCACATTTTTGTCGCATCCCGCGCGTCGTCCCTCGGAACATAACACTTGGTTAAGGTCATTCGAGGCAGATTGTCACCAGTTCGAACCAGACGTGCAACCCGGGTTATAAAGACGAATGTCCGGCAGTTTTGATCGCGTGCGTGTCCTTGTCATCGAGGACAACCAGCACATGTCCAAAATCCTCAGGGTTATCCTGCAGGGTCTGGGCGTACGCATGATCGAAGAAGTGCGCGATGCCGAGACCGCGCTGCAATCCCTTCACCAGTTCAATCCGGACATTGTGGTCATTGATTACATGTTAAATGGTGACATGAACGGGCTCGATTTTGCGCGCCACGTGCGCAATGACCCGGATTGCCCCAACAAATACCTGCCCTTGATGATGGTAACAGGTCACACGGACAAAAGCCGTGTCATCGAGGCGATCAATGCCGGTATCAATGAATACCTCGCCAAGCCGGTCAAACCGATCGACATGTATAATCGCATGGTGTCACTGATCGAGCGTCCGCGTCGCTTCGTGCGGGTTCCGGAATATTTCGGCCCAGATCGCCGTCGACGTCAGGACCCGATTTTCCAAGGGCCCTGGCGCCGCGCACAGGACGAAGCACGCATCGAAGCCCAGAAAAAAGCCGAAGCGTCCGAGCGTGTTGCGGACAATGAAGACGCGGCTTAGGCGCGCCTAATCAAACAGCTTTGAAACCGACTCGTCGTTTGCGATGCGCCGTATCGCTTCGCCCAGAAGTGGCGCAATGGACAGTTCACGGACCGCTTTGGTCTCGTGTGCTCCGTCGGCTATCGCAATTGAATCCGTGATCACCAATTCGGTTAGTTCAGACTCCGCGATCCGCTTTCTTGCCTTGCCTGACAGAACGCCATGAGTGGCATAGGCGGCGACTTCAATCGCGCCGCGTTCTTTCAGGGCTGCTGCCGCATTGCACAGCGTGCCGCCGGAATCGACGATGTCGTCAAAGATGATGCAGCGACGACCTTCGACATCACCAATAATATTCATGACTTCGGACTGCCCGGCTTTCGGGCGTCGCTTGTCGACGATGGCGATGTCGGCATTCAGACGGCTTGCCAGTGCGCGTGCGCGAACCACACCGCCGACATCCGGCGAGACAATCATCAAATCGGCTTCGCCATAGGTGCGCCGGATATCATCTTCGAAAACCGGCGTGACAAACAGATTGTCGGTCGGGATGTCGAAGAAGCCCTGGATCTGGCCGGCATGCAGGTCGAGCGTCAAAACACGATCCGCTCCGGCCTGGGAAATCAGATTGGCAACCAGCTTGGCGGTGATCGGTGTGCGCCCACCGGTTTTACGATCCTGTCTTGCATAACCGAAATAGGGCAATACCGCCGTGATCCGCTTCGAACTGGCCCGGCGCAGAGCGTCGATACAGATCAGCAATTCCATCAAATGGTCATTGGCCGGGTTGGATGTCGACTGAATCAGGAACACATCTTCGCCGCGGACATTCTCGGCGATGCGCACGAAAATCTCACCGTCGGAGAAGCGTTCAATATCGGTTTCGGTCAGCGGGGAGTCGAGATAGTCAGCAATCGATCTTGCGAGATCACCGTTCGCGGTGCCAGCCATCAGCTTCATTGGTGTTCGCCTCGCCATCACTGCCTCGCTATTGCTGAGTTATGCTTCCCCTATCAGAGGCGCAGTGAGTCTGGAACCCGTCAATTCATCCGTGGACGTTAGAATCCCGGCGGCTGCGGCATATCGGGCGCACCGACGACAATCACCTTGAACAAATCCCCCATCTGATCGCTGTCTGTCAGACGCCAGAGTTGCCGTGCAAGTTGAGATTTGTGGTCAGGATTTTGTTGCAGCAAGGCCGCTGCACGATTTTCAATGCCAAGCCGGAGTAGAAAGTCTTTCTGCGTAACCGGACCAAAAACCGTGAGACCGGCGCCTTTGGCGGCCAGGGCCAGCGATTCAAAGTCCACTCGCGCCGTCAAATCGGCCGTGCCAGGATTGTCCAGCGGGCCAACTTTCTCGTGGCTTCGCAAAGCCTGCAATGTATCGCCGGTTTCAGCGATCGCCGGGCCATAATCAATAAAGAGCGCGGCGCCGGGTGATGTCCCAAAGCGTGTTCTCAGCGCGTCGATCAATTGTCGATCGCCTGGGCGCAATTCGACCAGCGCGCCATTGGCGGCATCACGCAGACGATCCGGGATCAGGGTTTCATCGGGGCCAATCGCAGCCCCCGCCGTAAAGGCAAAGCCGTCCGCGTCCAGCGTCACCATGCGTTCACGCCATATATTGTCGACCCGAACCGCCTGCCGGACAGGCAGGCAGTCGAGGAATTCATTACCCCAAATGAGCGCAGGTCCCGGTGGGATGGCTTCAAGCCGGTCTGCCCATTGCAGTTGAATACCGGCAGGGGTGAGGGTTTTGGCCTGAACCGATTTCAGCGCGGCGCTGGCCTCGATCAGGGTGATCTGCGCAGCATCGAGAAACCCCGGCACCGCACGCCCGGCACGGACAGCATCAGACATCATCGCGCCGGTGCCAGGACCCAGTTCAACCAGTTGAAA
>CAXBKM010000198.1:0-4345 GCA_963976265.1 uncultured Maricaulaceae bacterium | reverse complement strand
CCTCAATCACGTCGACACTGCGATCGGCCGCATCGCCTTGGCCGTAATCGGCAATGTCCTGGCGCGGCGATTGCCAGTCATCGCTGGTCCAAAGACGGTTCCAGCCCGCTTCAATCGTTTCAACCCATTCGGTTTCATCGCGCAGCGTAATCGCTGGTTTACGATGGAAATAGGCTTCCTTCTGCAGGCCGCCGGAATCGGTGAGCACCAGGGATGAATCCGCCATCAAGCGGTGCAGATCAAAATAGCCCATCGGATCAACCTGCATCACGCCCTTGGGCGTGATACCGCGCTCAGCCATGACTTTGCGAGTGCGTGGATGGACAGGGAAGACGATCAAACGGTCTTTCGCCTGATTTTCGAGGAAAGCAATAATGCGTGCGAAACGATCAGCATCATCGGTATTTTCCGCGCGGTGCAGGGTGCAGACAGCATAGTCTTTTCCGGCAAGGTCGAGCTTGTCGATGACGTCGGATTTTTCCTTCGATTGCTCAATCGCATAGAGCGTCGCATCATGCATCACATCGCCGACGGCGTGGACGCCTTTGGTGATGCCTTCGGCTTTGAGATTATCGACACCCGTTTGGGTCGGGCACAGCAAAAGCGCGCTTACATGATCGGCCATGACGCGGTTGATCTCTTCGGGCATGCGGCGATTGAAGGATCGCAGGCCTGCCTCAATGTGAACGACCGGGATATGCAGTTTGGCCGCGGCCAGCGCACCGGCCAGTGTTGAATTGGTGTCACCATAGACCAGCACCGCATCGGGCTTGTCTTCGATCAGCGCCTCTTCGATCGCCGCGAGCATCTTGCCGGTCATGGCACCATGCGTGCCGCCACCAAATTCATAACGCCGCGCCGGTGTTGGAATGCCCAGCTCGTCAAAAAAGACATCAGACATGTCCGGGTCATAATGCTGACCGGTATGAACGATCAGCTCGTTCAAATCGGGCCGGCCCGCGATGACACGGCTAACCGCCGCCGCCTTGATGAATTGCGGGCGAGCGCCCACGACGGTAAAAATGGTGCGAGTCACGGGCGTATCAGTCCTTCAGATATTTCTTGATCTCAGGCACGAAATGAACGTGCTGGGTCATGCAACGCTTGATCTCCGGCATGTTGGCCTTGGTCCACTCAACCGTGCGCTTCAAACCTTCATCGATGGAAATTTGTGCTTCGAAGCCGAGCTTTTCGCGTGACTTGGTTGGATCACCAAAACGCTTGCCGGACGTATCCCAGTCGCGCTTGGGCTTGAGGTCATAGGGGGTCGGGTTTTCGGTCAGCGCATTGATCTTGGCTGCCAGGTCCAGAATGGTCGTCTCGACGCCAGATGCCAGATTATAGGTCTCACCCGCTTCGCCTTTCAGCGCACATGCCATCAGGCCACGCGCCATGTCTTCCACAAAGATAAAGTCACGGCTGGCATCGCCGCCATTGTCGAGCGGCAGGGCTTCATGATGCATGGAGCGGAAAATGAAGCTCGGCGTTACGTTGCGCCACACTGAGTGCGGCGTACCGCGCCAACGGCCCGCACCCAGAATTTCACCTGGTCCATAGACGTTCTGGAAGCGCGCCTTGACGAATGGCAAATCGTGCTGCTTCCAGAAATAATTACCGTAAAACTCGCCAACCAGTTTGGAGATTGAATACGGGCTATCGTGATAGAGTGAGACCGGCGCGTCTTCATGGGTCGCCGCCGCTTCACCAAATGTTTTCTCGGCAACGGCACAACCGGCCGCTGCATACACAATACGGGTCAGATTTTTGATATCTTTGAGGCGGTTGAACAGTTTCAGGCTCGGCAAGGTATTGTTGTCATGGTCGAGCATCGGATCGGCAATCGAAGACTGATTGCCATGCAGACAATACAGCGCCCACGCGTAATCGAGGTCATCCGGGATCTGATCGAGGACATCGTCCTCGGTGACCGAACGCGGGATGAAAGTGACCCGCGGATCGTCCGACACATTGACCGGATCAGACGACAAAAGATTGTCGACAATGATCAGTTCCTTGAGATCGGTTTTGAGCAATTGCCTGGCGAGGTTGGAGCCCACAAAGCCCGCTCCGCCTGCGATCATCAGTTTTTTGCCATCAAATGTTGCGTCGGCCATCATTGCCTCTGGATGTTATAGAGTGAGTAAAAACGTGTGCGGGTTTAGCCGTTTTTCGGTGGAACCCGAACGTGGGAGTAGATCGCTGTCACGCCGTGTGCGTCATACCATTCCAGCATTTTGCGAATGGTATCTTCAAACGAAACCCTGGCTTTCCAGTCGAAAGCCTTTTCGGTGACGGACGGGTCGAGCACCATGGCCTGAACATCATCATCGCCAACAGGCATGATCGGGACATCGCCTTCAAGTTCAACGCCGAGATAAGCCACGACCTGATCAAACACATCCTTGATCGATTTGCCTTCACCGGTGGAGACGTTGAACACGCCTTTCGGGCCGTTCTCGTCAAGCGCCTTGTCGAGAATGGCGATGAAATCATCCATGTGCATGAAATCACGGATCGTGTCAGAGCAGAAACAGCCCTTGCCGGCCTTCAGGCGTGTGTAGAAGGTCGGGATCGGGCCAATGGCGAGGCGCGGGCCGGTAATATTGGCCAGACGCAGCGATACCGAATTGAGGTCCGCCATCTGCAGGACTTGCTCACCGGCCGTCTTTGAAATGCCATAGCTGGTAAACGGCATGGACGGCGCATCATTTGGAATCGGCACGGTTTTGGGCCGGCCAAATGTCAGCGCCGTCTGGAAATTGACCAGGCGTTTGACGCCAGCCGCTTCTGCCGCTTTCGCCACATAAATCGAACCCATGATATTGGTCTGCGCATCCTCTTCCCAATCATCAGGGTCCTTGTAGGCCGCAGCCGACTGGATGACATGGGTGGGCTTGAATTCGGCGAAACATTTTTCGACCAAAGCCTTGTCGGCGATAGAACCCTCAACAATCGTCAGCCGCTCATGGCCTTCAGGCAAGGAAGCCCGATTGCCGGTTGCGAAATTGTCGAGGACCATGATCTCATTGCCGTCGCGCGGCAGGAGATGGTCGATCATATTGGCACCGAGGCTGCCCGCCCCGCCCGTAATGAGAATGCGCATGGGCTTGGTCCGCCTTACTGTTTTTTGTCCTGGAGTCGCAGATGGGTGTATTCGCCCAGCGTGCCGTGCTCATTGTAATAATCGACCGCCAGCTTGACGAAGTCTTTCAGAGGCGTGAATTCGATATCGCCGAAATCGGCATAGGTCCGGGATGGATCGAGCAGGATTGAGGCCGCATCGTCGGGGCCCAAAGGCTGAACGTCGGGCTCGGGATACTCATTGATCGCGAGAGCATCCACGACCGCATCGTAGAGTTCCTTGATCGCAATATCGGTGCCCGATGAGAAGTGATAGGCGCCATTGCCGGTACCGCTGACCGCTTTGACAACATTGCGGGCCAGGTCACCAACATAGACGAAGTCACGGCGGGCCGGCGTGATGAAGCATTTCTTCCCGTCACGCAGGCGCTGATAGAAAATCGGCAGTGGGCCAGAGACGTTGCGCGGACCGATGACATTGGCAAGGCGGAAGGTCACATAATCAATTCCGGAATATTCCAGGAAATCCTCGGCAGCGGTCTTGGTGATCGCGTAGGACGAATTGGCCGGATTTTTCGGGTGGTTCAGCGTGATCGGGCTTTCCGTCGGATTGGTGCCATAGCACAGCGCCGTCTGGAAATAGATGAAACGCTTGGTGTCGTGGATGCTTGTAGGACGCAGCCGTGTGAACCACGACTTCAGGCTGGTGCTCTTCGAACAGGCTGTCGATCAGCGCCTTGTCCGAAATATCGCCCTGAACGTAGGTCAAATTCGGATGCGATTCCGGCAAATGCTCCCGGCGTCCGGTGTCCAGATTGTCGATAGCGATAACGTGGTCACCGCGCTCCATCAGCATTTCAGCGACGTGTGAGCCAACCTGGCCAGCACCACCGGTTACGAGAACTTTCATTGATCTGTCTCCTTCGAGATTTCGTTGTTCGGATTCGCCATGATGTGTCCCTAAACCACCATTGCGCGGAATTCATGAGCCTTATCAACAAACTGCTGATGCCAGAGCTCCAGGCTCAGCAGGCCCCAGGTTTTGCGTGAAAAGCGGCTATCCTTGTCAAAGTTGGCCAGCACCGCATCGGAATTCATGAAATGACGATCCTGCGCCGACTGACTATGGAAGATGTCTTTGACAAATGTATTGAGCTCGCCCGCATACCATTCTTTCAGTGGCACCGGGAAACCCATCTTGTCGCGCCGTTCAAAAATGCTCGATGGCAGCGTATCGGCATAGGTCGTGCGCAACAGCTCTTTC
>CAXBKM010000197.1:0-4397 GCA_963976265.1 uncultured Maricaulaceae bacterium | reverse complement strand
TGCGCGGCGGGATTGGTCGCCGAGCCCAATCCGCCAAACAGGGTGCGCGACGCCGCCATGCCGAAAATCGCAATCAGGGGCGGCGCCAAACCGGCTGAACCGACCCAGGCCGCCGCGGCAAAAATCAGGGTCGAGAGAGCAAAGCAGCCCAGACCAAAAATGATCAGGGGCCGTCGGCCATAGCGGTCCGACAGTGCGCCCCAAACCGGGCTCATGAACAAAAACAGCAAGGCCGACGTCGTGTAGATCGCCCCGACCCAGGCCTCGGCCACACCCAGATCGCGCGCCAGGGGTGGCAGAATGGCGAACAGCATCGAATTGCCAATCCCCGTCGCCATCAGGCACAGGAATAACAAGCGGAATGCCCGGCGGCGCTCATTCGGCCCTGATGGATTGGAAGGATCATAAACTGGCGGCATGACCGCGTGGATAGACCTGCCACGACCTGCGGTCCATTGGCGGTGTGTTCACGAATATCGGCTATTCATTTCCTTGCAAACCGGAGGGGCCTGTCCGGCAAGGGTGCCCGTAAACACGATCCTAACAGCGCTTACACCGGGTATTAAGCTAAACGCGCCATAGTGTGTCTCGAAACCGGACAGACCCGTCAAAAGAGGTCTGCCGGAAACCAGATACGGGTGGATACAGGGCATGTTTCAGATCATAGGCATGGTTGTCGTTTTGGGGATGGTATTCGGGGGCTTCATGCTCGCCGGGGGTCATTTCGACATTATCATTCGGGCGATGCCCTTTGAGATGATGATGATTGGCGGGGCGGCTGTCGGGGCCTTCCTGATCGGGAATTCCGCCAAGACGGTGATGAAGACGCTGGGCGATTTCGGCAAGATTATCGCCGGACCGAAGTGGAAGACGCAGGATTATCGCGATCTTCTGGCCCTGCTCTTTCTCTTGACCAAAACGATGAAGACCAAGGGCGTGATTGCTCTGGAAACGCATATCGAGAATCCCAAGGAAAGTTCGATCTTTCAGCGCTACCCGCGCATCGTGAAGGATCACTTTGCAGTCGATTTCATCTGCGACACGCTGCGCATGATGACGATGAACCTTGAAGACCCACACCAGGTCGAAGACGCGATGGAAAAACAGCTGGAAAAGCACCATCACGAAGGCTCCGGTCCGGCGCACGCGCTGCAGAACATGGCCGACGCCCTGCCCGCTCTGGGGATTGTTGCCGCCGTTCTGGGTATCATCAAGACGATGGGCGCGATCAACTCGCCACCTGAAGTTCTGGGCGGAAAGATCGGCTCTGCTCTGGTCGGAACCTTCCTGGGTGTGTTCCTGGCCTATGGCTTTGTCGGTCCCATGGCCGCGCGTCTGAAGGAAGTCTATGACGAAGAGCACACTTTCTACGTCATTATCCAGAATGTTCTGGTCGCCCATCTGCATGGCAATGCTGCGCAAATCTCGGTCGAAATTGGCCGCGGCGGTGTGCCATCGAAAGCCCAGCCCAGCTTCATGGAGCTGGAAGCGGCTCTGGACGAAATTCCAGCTGAGGCGTAACGCCACTGCGGGCTGGCCTGACAGATTTGCCCTGATACACTCCCTCGTCGTCCAGGCGAGGGAGTTTTACTATGGGGTTTGAGCTGACCGGTCCGCTGGGCGTTGTGTTGGTCGTCCTGAATGTTTACGCCATTCTCCAGACGGCGGGATCAAATGCGCCCGCGCAATGGCGCGCGCTCTGGATCGCGCTCATCCTCCTGCTTCCAATGATTGGTCTGATCGCGTGGATGCTTCTGGGCCCTCGCGAAACACGCGGCATGTTTCGCTAGTGAGCGACACGCTTAAACCTGACGCATTCAAACTCTATTGCGACCCTCCGCGTCTCGACTGGACTTCGACCGGGCCGCTCGCGACCGATTATGGCGATGTGTATTTCTCTGCCGAAGACGGATTGGCAGAAACGCGTGCGGTCTTTCTCGACGGATGTGGATTGCCGCAAGCATGGGCCGGCAAATCCGTTTTTACAGTTGCAGAGCTCGGTTTTGGAACCGGACTGAACGCCCTCGCGCTCTGGGATCTCTGGAAACACGAAGGACCAAGCACCGGTCGGCTTCATTTCATCTCCATCGAAAAACATCCGTTTTCTCGCGAGCAGGCGCAGCGCGCGCTGGCCGGTTGGCCTGAACTCGCGCCGCTCGCTGAACAACTCCTCGCGCAATGGCCGTGCGCGTTGAAAGGCGCACATCGTTTGCGGTTCGATGATGACCGATTTGCCATCACAATCTTTCACGACAACGCCGACGCTGCTTTGCCGCAAATCGAAGCGGACGTGGACGCCTGGTTTCTGGACGGATTTGCGCCCGCCAAGAATGACGCGATGTGGAGCCCGAGTGTGTTTGACGAGATGGCCCGGCTTTCAAAGCCCGGTGCGCGGGTCGCCACCTTTACGGTCGCCGGTCATGTCCGGCGCGGCCTGCAGAGCGCCGGCTTCGCGGTCGAGAAAAAGCCCGGATTCGGGCGAAAGCGCGAACGGCTCGAAGCAACATTTGCCGGTTCACAACCGCTCGCCCTGCCCGACACCAAAAACTATCCACGCGTCGCGCCGGCGAATGGCCCGATAGCGATCATTGGCGGCGGCATAGCCGGGGCTAGCCTGGCTTTTGCCTTGCGACAACGCGGTCGTGAGGCTGCGATCTTTGATCCCAAAGGCCTGGCGGGCGGCGCATCCGGTGCTCCATCGGGCCTGCTCACCCCGCGTCTGGAAAACGCTGACCGCCCACATGTGCGGGCGACTCTGGCTGCTTTTGACTATGCGCGAAGCCTCTATGACCGCCTGGATGTCTTCATTGCCGAAGGCGCATTGCGCCTCGCCAAGGACGAAAAAGAGGCGGCCCGGCTTGCCGCAATCGCCGAGATCATGGGCGCGGACTTTGACTGGGATGCGGAACGCCAGGCGCTCTGGATGGCGCGGGCCGGACGACTTGATCCGGGCGCGGTTGTGCGCGCCCTGGCAGGCAATACGCCGGTCTTTCACGAAACCGGCGAGACAGCCAATCTGAACGCTTTTTCCACCGTGATTTGGGCGAATGGCCCGAAAGCCGCTCTGGATAATGACATTCAAGCCAGCCATGGGCGTGTCATCGTCGCCAACGGGAAAGCATTGTCTCACCCGATTGTTTGGGGCGGCTATGTCTCCGCGGTCCCTGATGGCCGAATTCTGATCGGCGCAACGCATGACCGCGATAATGATCCGGGCCCTGACGCCGCCGCTGAAACGCTATTGGCCGATCTGGAATCGCGCCATCCGGAAATCGTTGCCGGGATTGACGGATCAGAGCTGGAACATTGGTCCGGCGTGCGTGCCGTCACGCCCGACCGCCTGCCAGTCTCGGGGAGCGCAGCGGATTATATTGTTCTCAGCGGTCTGGGCTCGCGCGGTTTTGCCCATGCACCTCTGCTGGCAGAAAGCCTGATCAGTGATCTTTGCGGCGAGCCCTCACCGCTGGAACGGGCAGGCCGTGAAGCCCTGCACCCGAACCGGTTTCGAATTCGCGCGATGAAACGCCAACACTAGATCCGGATGCGCCAATCGGGACCATCCGGGTCCTCGATCACAATTTCCATCAAGGGGCATGCGACCGACGGGCAGGCCTCGACAATCTCAAAATCGAGCCCGTTGCCAGACCATGTCGCACCCAGTGGACCGAGAAAGAGGCTGATCTCTGCACCCGTCGGTACGGGTGTCGCCAATGACGTCACGCCGGTTAAAGCCAGAGCTGTTGCAATGATTTTCGCCTGAACAAACATGATCTGCCTCCTGACCCGCCATCGAGCTGGGTGACCTGAAGATGTCGCGCATGGGTCAATTGGATGCAGGCCCAAAACAGCCCGCGTTTCGGCGCGCGCCTTGCACTTGTCCCTGTGAGGTCTTCGCCTCTGACGCGAAACGGGACAATTGGCATGTCGATTGATATCAAAGCCGACGCATTTCAGGACAGGCGCTCCAAGCCGCGCCATATCTGGTTTCTGAATTCTGCCTTCGACAACATCAATTTTGATACCGCTATTCAGCGCATTGCCGAGCGTGAGCCGAAGAAAAAGTTTGAATTTGTCGTGACACCCAATGTCGATCATCTGGTGCGTCTGCGCCGCGATGGCCTTCTGGCGCCGTTGTATGCGCAAGCCTGGATGACCGTCTGCGACAGTCGCGTGCTGGAACTCATCGCCGGGCTTTCAGGTGCCGATGTGGATGTCACGCCGGGGTCGGATTTGACCGCCTGCCTGTTTGACAATGTGATTGTGCGCACTGAGCCGATCACCGTGATCGGCGGATCTCAAGACGTCATCGACACCGTCAAGGCCCGTTATGGCTTGACCGATGTACGCTGGCACAATCCGCCCATGGGCTTGCGGACCAATCCCGAAGCTGTCTCTGA
>CAXBKM010000196.1:0-4417 GCA_963976265.1 uncultured Maricaulaceae bacterium | reverse complement strand
CGTGAAGCACAATATCGAAGGGCTTTGCGGCTTCGGCCATTTTTTTCGTCATCACCACGTCGGAATGACTGGGGGTCGGATCACCGGACGGGTGATTATGCACCAGAATGATCGCGCTGGCTTCATGGGCGAGAGCCCGTTTGACGACTTCGCGCGGATAGACCGGGGCATGGTCAACTGTGCCGCGGCTCATCACCTCGTCGGCAATGAGGCGGTTCTTCTTGTCGAGAAACAGGACGCGGAATTGTTCGGTCCGTTCATGCTGGAGGGCTGTGCGGCAATAATTCACCAGTGCAGACCAGGACGACACGACCGGTTTGTCGATCACACCCTCGCGCGCCATGCGTGCCGAAATGGCCTGAAGCAGTTTGAGATCGGTAGCGACCTTTTTCGATATGCCCTTGATTTCGGTCAGGCGGTCAATCGGCGCTGCGGCCACACCGCCCAGATCGCCAAAGGCGCTGATCAATTCCTTGGCCAGCGGTTTGACGTCGCGGCGTGGAATGGCGTTGAACAGGAAAAGTTCCAGAAGCTCGTAATCAGCGAGAGCATCACCGCCTGCATTGGCAAAACGCGCACGAAGGCGATCGCGATGGCCGACATGATGGGGTTTTGATCCCGTGTCGCCCATGCGGGGCAGGCTACGCTGAGTAGGGCGGCTTATGCTGCCCGGTTGGCGATTGGGTAAAAATCTCGACGCCGGTTTCAGTCACGCCGACCGAATGTTCAAATTGCGCGGACAGGGATTTGTCGCGCGTCACAGCCGTCCAGCCATCGCTGAGAATTTTGACGTCGGCGCGGCCCAGATTGAGCATGGGCTCGACGGTGAAGAACATGCCCGCTTTCAGCTCTGTACCTTCACCGGGTTTGCCATAGTGCAGAATATTGGGCGCATCGTGGAATAGCTTGCCGATGCCATGCCCGCAAAAATCACGAACGACGCCGCATCGATGCAGCTCGGCATGGGTCTGTATGTGCGCGCCGAGATCACCGAGTGTGATGCCTGGCCGGATCGAATTGATACCGGCCATCATGGCGTCATAAGTCACATCGATCAGGCGTTCTGATTTGCGGCGAGCCTCGCCCGCGACATACATGCGGGAGGTATCGCCATGCCAGCCATCAACGACGACCGTTACGTCGATATTGACGATGTCGCCGTCTTTCAGGGGCTTGGGTCCGGGAATGCCGTGACAAACGACGTGATTGACCGATGTGCACGATGATTTGGTATAGCCGCGATACCCGAGCGTGGCCGGGACACCGCCATGGTCGAGCATGAATTCACGAATGATATCGTCGAGCGCTTCGGTGGTGATGCCCGGCACAACATGCGGCCCGATATGGTCAAGCGTTTCAGCGGCCAAACGCCCCGCCTTGCGCATGCCTTCAAAGGCTTCTGCGCCATGGATTTTGATACGCCCATCGCGTGACAGAACAACGTCGTCGTCTTGAATATCGTAAGCCAAATTCATCAATAACCCTTCCCGGAGTCGCCCCTGTATAGCGAGGGCGCGCGGCGAATGAAACGCCGCACGCCCTCAACTCTCACAAACCGGCCCGGATTTAGTCGCTGGATCCGAAATATTCGCCGAAGAAATCGCCCTCATTCCAGGTCAGGGATTCGTCGGCATCGGCGATCTCGCGAGCGATCAGATAATTGATATTCGCGAATTTGGCGGCCTGATCGTAGAGCAGATCCAAATCCACCTGATCACTGGCTCGGTGATAATGAGTGTTAAGGAAGCCCATAAAGCCTTCGCCCTCATCCCACATGGGGTTGGGCGACGAAAAGCCGGTCATCAGAAAGAGCGACGGGATACCCTGGCGAACAAAATTATAATGGTCAGACCGAATAAACAGATTTTGTTCCGGCATGGGGTCTTCGCTGATCGTAACATTCATACGAGCGGCTGCGCGTGTCGCAATCGGGCCCAGTTCGGACCGTTCTGATCCGAAAGCGATGACATCGGAAAATTCATAAACGATGACCGGCATGTCCAGATTGACATTCGCGACCATGGCGTCGCGCGGAATGGTTGGATTGTTGGCAAAATACTCTGAGCCCAACAATCCTTTTTCTTCTGCTGCGAGGGCAACCAGAACGATAGAGCGGCGCGGAGCACCGTCCGCCATAAAGGTGCGCGCCGTTTCCATCATGATGGCCACACCCGAGGCATTATCGACAGCGCCATTGCAAATGCGGTCTTCTTCGCTGCTCGATGAGCGACAGCCACTGACCACACCGGTTTCGGAATCCGTCATTACACCGATGTGATCGAGATGTGCCGTCAGGACAACATATTCATCCGCCAACTCCGGATCAGTGCCCCGGATAACACCGACGACATTGGGTTCGTCATAAAATTCGCGATCGGCTCGTTGGGACATCGTAACCGTCGTGCCCGTCGCAAAGCTGGCTGGTCCGTCTTCCAGAGCCGCAATGGCATCTTCCAGTGACATTGGCGCATTGGCAAAAATGGAATCGGATACGGCTCCCGAAATGGTCGCGGTGGCGACAATCTGGTTATAGGCGTCTTCTGCAGCCTCCGGCGCGAGCGCAACGCTGGACCGGCCCACGAAACGCCCATACAGGCCCGCAAACTGTTCTGCCGAGGCTGACGACACGCTAATCATGCCAATGGCGCCATGGGCCGCGGCATGTTCGCGTTTCGTCGAACTGCGGCGCTGATGAGATCGTTCATCCGATGCCATGATGTCGGGCGCACCACTCACGGTCACGACGATACGTCCTGTGACATCCACGCCTTCGTAATCGTCATAGCCAAGATGGGGCAGGGACAGGCCATAACCCACAAACACAACTTCGCCGGTAACGGTCGACTCATCGACGGCAGGGTTGGCGCTGACATAGACGTCCTCACCGTGCGTGTAGCTCACTGCGTCGTCGCCTTCACCGACGACAAAGTCCGCCGCTTCGGGATTCGAACCAACCCGCTGAAACGGAACCATCGCAAAATAGCCGCCATCATCGCCTGCTGGCTCAACGCCCATCAGCCGGTATTGGGTCGCCACATAATTGGCGGCCACAACATATTCGGATGATCCCGAATCACGTCCACCCATCGCGTCATGCGACAGGAAGCGGATATGGGCTTCGATATTGTCGGCAGAGATATCCGGGAGAGCCGCCGAGACGTCCTCGCTGGCACTATCATTGGCGGTTTGGTCGACAGCGTCGGTTGGCGTTTCCGCGTTTGAATTACAGGCACTCAGTCCCAAACAGGCGGCAACAGTGGCAACGACAATTCTCATGAATAAACTCCCAGCAGAGAAGACAGCGCGGCGGACTATAGTCACCAGCCGCATAAGGACAATGCGGTAGCGCTTAACTTTCAGTCATAAGCGCGTGATGAACCGATGGTATGACACGGTAATGGCGGATCAGGGCCTCGCTCATCCGGGTTGGCCGGCCTGTAGAGAGGCGAAAGCAGATCAGTTTCCAAAGACCACGAAATACCGTTTCCCCGGTATCAGCGCGGCGAAACTGGAACCGGCGTTCTGCGCGCAATCGCCCGTCTGATTGCGTTATCCAGACGGCGGCATCAATCGTGTCGCCCGCTTTCAAATGCCCAAGATAATCAGCCTCGGAGCGGACGATCGCCATGCCATGGTCGAATTTGGCAAAGTCCTTTCGCGGGAAATCCGGAATATCAACATCCCAATGGGCCCAGGCGATTTCGTCAGCCCAATTGAGATAGCGCGCATTATTGACATGCCCGAACTCGTCCTCGTCGGCCTTTCGTGCCGTAATGCTATGGAGGAACGGATCGGGGAAGTCCCAGTTTTCCGGCATGTCAAACCCTGTGCGAATGCGAAGATAATTATCAGCGTTGGCTGAAAGTCGTCTGCCGTCTATATGACAGCACAAAGGTGAAAGAACCAGACATGCCAAAGTCAAGAAAAGTCACAGCCGGGGTTTTGTTGATCGGCGACGAATTGTTGTCGGGCCGTACCCGCGACGCCAATCTGCAAGAGATCGCAACTTTTCTGGCGCCGTTGGGGATCAGTGTTGCCGAAGTGCGGATCGTATCAGACGAGGCTTCGCGCATTGTCATGGCGCTGAACGCGCTACGAACGGCCAACCGCTATGTTTTCACGACGGGCGGGATTGGGCCGACACATGACGACATCACGGCCGATGCTGTGGCTGCGGCTTTTGGCGTGAACGTTGACGTACGCGCCGATGCATTGGCGATCATTGAAGACTGGTATGAGCGTTCTGGCACGCCGCTGACCGAATCCCGCAAGCGCATGGCGCGCATTCCTGACGGGGCAAGCCTGATTGAGAACCCGGTTACCGGTGCGCCGGGTTTTCAACTCGGCAATGTCTTTGTCATGGCGGGCGTGCCCAAAATCATGCGCGGCATGCTGGAAGATATTGCGCACAGGCTGG
>CAXBKM010000195.1:0-4422 GCA_963976265.1 uncultured Maricaulaceae bacterium | reverse complement strand
AGCGATGATTCTGCCAAAATCGCGATTGTCGCAGCGGAATAAATTTCCAGAAAAGCAATGTCATCCCGGACGCGAAGCGATCCGGGACCTGAAAGTTGGCATTCTCATATCAAGACCCCTCACATGGGCCCTCTCCCTCAAGGGAGAGGGCTAGATGCGCACCCTCCCCATAACAGCGTCATCACAGGACGCCAGTTCCTGTGATCCATGGATGCCGGGCACGGCGGCCCGGCATGACGCGCAGCTTTGTGTGGCTAAGGTTTCAGGAAACACCCGTTAAACCTTCACAGCCTCAGTGACCTTGTAGGTCAGATCATCGCCATCGGCTTCGTGGATGGTGAGATAGTCCCCCAATCGCATCGTGTGGTCGCCCAGGCGGTAGACCGGCTCGTCGGGACCCTCATCGTCTTCGTCATAATGAAAGAACCAGTGCGATCCACGATGGGTCAGCCAGCCATCGGCCTTTTCATCCTCGTCGGGTGAAAACCGGACCACGGTGCAGCCCTTGGGATTCGTGCGCCACAAATCGATATCAAGCTTGCCGTCGCGATCAAGCGGCGCGGTAATGACATAGCCGCGATGATCATCGCCGCCGGGATAGCCGGCATCCGGATTGCGGCCGAGCCGCAAGACAATACGGGTCAAAGACATGACTGCCCTCCTTCAAACAATTGATGGAGGTCAGTGAGCCAGCAGGAGCGAAGGTCCGTCAATGGCATGGAGGAGCGACTTAGTGACGCCGCCAAAGACAAATTCGCGCAAGCGTGAATGCCCATAAGCGCCCGCGACAATCAGATCTGCCCCCTTTGAGGCATCAAGGATCGCCTCGCCCAGATCGCCATCGGTGTCGATTTCCTTGACCATGGCATGCTTGCCGCGCCCGCCCAGCCAGTCGATCAACCGGTCTGGCGGTGCCATTCGGCGATCTTCGTAATCGAGACCTTTTTCCGAATGCAGGATCGTAACTTTCCTGGCGTTGGTCAGCTGCGGCGCGGCCCCATAAACGGCGCGCGCGGCCTCTTTCGAGCCATCCCAGCACACGGTCACGGTCTCTGCCGGTGTGATGCCACCGCGCACCACATAAACCGGGATTTGTTCATCCACGAGAGCCGCCATGATAAAGTCGGCCAGACCGCCTCGTCCGGCCGCCGAATCCGCATCGGTGATCATGACCCGGGCGAGACGCGACTCCGAAGCGACTTCATTGGCGAGGCCAGATATGCGGACAAACTGGCCACGCGCCGCGGGCAATCCCGCAGCCTCCAGTCCGTCAAGAAATGTCGATTTGGCGACCTTGGCGCATTCGTCGCTTTCATCGCGCACGGCATCGGCAGCGCCAGCAACAATAGCTGCTGCCGCAGCGCCGGGGCCTGTCCACAACAAATAGCTGGACGGGTCGGGCTCGATAAAAAGACCATCTATATTGGCATCAAGCGTGGTCGCCAGCCTGGCGGCAGCCAGCGAACAATCGCGGTCGGCGTCATTTCCCTGCAAGGTTACAATGATGCGTTCGCGGGCCATATTTTTCCTCCTGCTGTCGCTGCGGCGCTTGAACTTCCCGGTTGATCTTCACAGTCTGGGCCTTAGGAAAGAGCGCCAAACACAAGTAAACGCCGATTCAAGCCCGAGGATAAGCGCCAAATGGCGAAAGTTCGCACTTCGACCGCCAAACAGCCGCGCGCCTGGCAACGCATGATATCCGGACGACGGCTCGATTTGCTCGATCCGTCACCGGTGGATGTCGAGATTGATGACATCGCGCACGGCCTGGCGCGTGTCGCGCGCTGGAATGGTCAGACCTTAGGCGATCATGCGTTTTCGGTGGCCGAACACAGCGTCGTTGTCGAACGCATTGTTGGCGAACTTTATCCCGATATGGAACCCAAATGGCGCATGGCCGCCCTGCTCCACGATTCATCGGAATATGTTATTGGCGACATGATCAGCCCGTTCAAGGCTGCGCTGGGTGTCGATTACAGGATCTTTGAAGACAAGCTGGAGACGGCTGTGCATGTCCGCTTTGGCCTGCCCGCGAAAACACCCGTCGCGATCAAGAAAAAAATCAAACGTGCGGACCGGATGAGCGCCTATTTCGAAGCCACGCAGATCGCTGGTTTCAGCCATGATGAATCTATCGACTTCTTTGGCCGCCCACCCGCGGGCCTGCATGTCGATATCAATCCGGCACCGCCAAAAGTCGCGCAAAAGCACTTCGTGGCCCGCTTCAACGAATTATTGGCCGATATGGATGCTGTGCGCGCCAAAACCAAAAAGCCACGCCGACGGTGAGCAAAAACCCGGTCATCGCCGTCGGTTTGAACGCCGTCATTCTCGCCATTGCCGAGGACAGTCCACAATTGCTGGTCGTCCCGCATACAGGCAGCGGCGCGGCCCTGCCCTTTGGCCCCTTTGATCCGGAAAAACATCGCACTTTTGAAATCGGATTGCGCGAATGGGTGACCGAACAGGCCAGCTTCCAACTCGGCTTCGTCGAACAACTCTACACATTTGGGGATCGAGGCCGGGAAGCACCGCTCGCTGACCTGCCCGCCCGCGGCGAGGCCCGCGTGATCTCTGTCGGTTATCTGGCATTGGCGCAGGAGGCCGGCGAACGCCCGGCGGGCGGCGGCGTGTGGCGCGACTGGTATCGCTTTTTCCCGTGGGAAGACTGGCGCAATGGCAAACCGGCTATATTGTCCGATCATATCGAACCGGCCCTGCAGCGCTGGATTGATGAGGCCGAAGGTGAAGGCCGCCGCGAATCCCGGCGTGATCGGGCACGCATAACATTCGGGCTCGACGGGCAGAGCTGGAATGAGGAACGCTGTCTGGACCGCTATGAATTGCTTTATGGGGCTGGGCTGGTATCCGAAGCACGACGGGATCAAGGTGGTGAGCCCGGGTCGGTGACATTTGGCGAAGCCATGGCATCCGATCATCGCCGGGTTGTTGCCACCGCGCTGAGTCGTATTCGCGCCAAGATTAAATACCGGCCCGTTATTTTCGACCTGATGCCGGACCGCTTTACCCTCTCGCAGTTACAGCGCGCGGCCGAAGCGATTATCGGTTACCCGCTGCACAAACAGAATTTCCGCCGCGCACTGGACCGAACAGGCTTTGTCCTTGGAACCGGCAAGATGGACGCGGCGACCGGTGGCCGCCCGGCAGAACTCTTCCGCTTTCGCCGTGACGCGCTGAAAGAAGGCCCGGCTTCGGGTATTTCCACGCCGCGTTTGCGGTAAACAAGCGAGAGCGCATTCCCTCTCCCATTTTCAAGGGGAGAGGAAGTAAAACGCCGCCCCGAACAGCAAAGCGGGGGCCACTCAACGCTGAACCTATCCTTTTCGGCTTGACCTTTCTAAAGGCAAACCCTATTTAGGCTCATATAGAGCAAAAGGCGGCCCCTGCGTGGTGTCGCCATTCTTCGGAAGCTTATATTGCTCATATTGAGCAAAAGGAGTGCGTCATGGATGACTACACTTGGCAGACCCCGAAACTGTCTGGAAAAGCAACCCCGCTGGGCCGTGCAGACAATGACGCCTTGCCGTGCGACGAAACAGTCATGCGCGAAACGGCGCCCATCTATGACAAGCTCAAACACATCATTCCGGCAGAGGAATGGCCCATTCATGCGCCATTGATCCATGCGATCAACCGCCTGAAAAAGGAACGCAACGCCGTCATTCTGGCGCATAACTACATGACGCCGGAAATCTTCCATGGCGTCGGCGATATCATGGGCGACAGTCTGGCGCTGGCCCAGAAAGCCGCCGAAACCGAGGCCGAAGTCATCGTGCAGGCCGGCGTCCACTTCATGGCCGAAACCGCGAAAATACTGTCACCCGACAAGACCGTCCTGATCCCTGATATGCGCGCAGGATGTTCACTTGCCGCCTCGATCACGGGCCGCGACGTCGCACTGATCAAACAGAAATACCCTGACTATCCCATCGTCACCTATGTGAACACGTCTGCCGACGTGAAGGCGGAATCCGACATTTGCTGTACATCGGGCAATGCCGTTCAAATTGTTGAATGGGCGGCCAGGGAATGGAATACCGACACCGTCATCATGATCCCGGACGAGTATCTCGCGCGCAATGTCGCAGCCAATACCGATATCCGCATAATGTCATGGAAAGGCGCATGCGAGGTCCATGAACGCTTCACCGCCGAGGATGTCGAAGCCCTGCGCGAAGCCCATCCCGGCGTTGTTGTTCTGACCCATCCGGAAAGCCCGGCCAGCGTTGTGAAGGCTGCCGACTTTGCGGGATCCACGGCGGCCATGGCGGGTTATGTCCGCAGTGAAAAGCCGGCGACGGTGGTTTTGCTCACCGAATGCTCCATGAGCGACAATGTTTCTGTTGACCAGCCCGGCACGCAATTCATCCGGCCGTGCAATCTCTGCCCGCACATGAAGCG
>CAXBKM010000194.1:0-4423 GCA_963976265.1 uncultured Maricaulaceae bacterium | reverse complement strand
GGCCGAGAATCGTTGCCGAGCGCGTATTCGATTCGAACCGGTAAAGCCCATAGGAGGCCCAAAGCGGAATGACCTGCGGGATCACCGCCCAGGTCACTTCGTTCAGCGGGCCGGCCCCGGTGGCACGAACCCCTTCAACAGGACCTTCGTCGATGGATTCCACCGCCTCGGAAAAGAGTTTGCCAAGCACACCGGCCGTATGGAAAGCAAGCGCCAGCACACCGGCAAATGGCCCAAGGCCCACAGCCGCCACGAAGACGGCCGCGACAACCAATTCATTGATCGCGCGAAGCCCGTCCATTACCCAGCGGACCGGAACCCGGATCCAGGCCGGAGCGATATTGCTGGCGCCCAGCAGACCCAGCGGAATCGCCAGAATGACCGCGAAGAATGTCCCCCAGAGGGCGATCTGGATCGTCACAACAATCTGATGCAGATAGAGTTGCCAGTCGGTGAAATCCGGTTGCGCAAATCCTGCGATATATTCGCCCATACGGTCGGCGTTTTCGGCCAGCAGCGGAACCTTGAAAACCTCGGCGGGCCAGAAACTCCAGATCAGAAGGCCAAAGAAGCCACCCCAGATCGCCGCATCAATCACCCGGTCTGACATCAGGCGCGCCGGAGCATGGCGCGGCGGGTTGGAAGCGGTGAACATAATGCCAAACACCAGAAAGCCGGCCATCAAACCGATGAAGCCACGCATCCATTGTCCGGTTTCCTGCAGCCGGTCGATGCGCGCGCCCTGCACATTGCGCGGTTGATCCTGCAGGAAGGTATCGACCAGATTGAATACCTGATCCTGTGGGCCATCGGGATTTGCGACCATCTCCGAGCGGGCCTCTTCCATATTCGCGGAGAGATCGCGAACGGCGACAATCCGTTCGCTGATTTCCAGTTCGTCGAGCTGGGCGTTGACCTCTGCAATGCGCAGCGCACGTTCCTCTTCACCCAGATCAGGATCAGATTGCGCTTCGGCCAGATCGCGGATCAATTCCAGGCGCATGATCGGCAGGAAGTGTTCGTTGGAGGCGGGCAGGAATCCGCCCATTTCCAGTTCACGCAGCACGGCTTGTTCGCGGGCGCGCGTCTCGCTGTCACCGCGCCAGCCATAGGTCAGGAAAAATTCCAGAATGGCGCGCTTGGCCTCTGGCGACATGTCCAGCCGCCACATGATCGGATCGGTCTGGATCAGGGGTGAACTCCACACCGTGCGAACACGCTCCAGGACTTCAGGGCGGGTCCGCTGCAGGCGTTCGATATTGGTCGTGTTATTGGTCGCCGCATCGAGCTGATTATTGGCGACAGCCAGCAAGTTCTGCTCGTGGCTGGCATTGGTGACCTGATTGAAACAGGACTGCGGGTCGATGCCGCGCGCCGCAAAGATATAGGCCTGCGGAACCAGTGTTCCCGATGTCGAGAGCGGATCTCCCAGGCCGAAATTGACGGTCCGGTCACAGGCCAGAAGATCATCAAGGCCCTGGATCGGGCTGTCGTCGGGAACAATGATGATTGAGCGATAGCCCAATTGTCCATCGGGATAGATAAATTTGGCAAACACCTCGGCATTGGCCCGGCGCGAGGCTTCGAGCCCAGACGCATTGGTCAACCAGGCAATCTGGACCTGGTCGGCGCGCATCGCTTCGATCACGCCGGCATAATCGCTGGCTGACACCAGTTGAATATCAAAGCCGGTGTCACGGCGCATATCTTCGACGAAGGGCTCCCACAGGGCGAGCACGTTTTCTGATTGCTCGGTGGCAACCACGCCAAAGACAATCCGGTCTCCGGCTTGCTGTGCGGAAACGCTTTGCGCCGCCAGCAGTGCCAGAATGATTGCAGAGAGAATACGTGCGATCATGACGCCGCTCCTTCGTCATCCATCACATCGATATATTCATCGCCATAAATCTCGATCAGGCGTTCACGACCCAGCCCGCCAATCGGTCCATCATAAATGACTTGCCCGGCTTTCAAGGCGACAACGCGCTGGCAATATTTCAAGGCATAATCGACCTGGTGCAGGGTCACGACAACGGTGATGCCGTCATCCTTGTTGAGTTCGGTAAGCAATTCCATGACGTTTCGCGCCGATACCGGGTCGAGCGAGGCGATCGGCTCGTCTGCGAAAATCGCCTGCGCGCCCTGGACCATGGCGCGGGCAATGGCGCCGCGTTGCTGCTGTCCACCGGAGAGGTCAGAGGCGCGCTTTCCGGCATGCTCAAGAACGCCGACGCGCTCGAGTGATTCCATGGCCGTTTTGCGATCCGCGGATGAAAACCGCCCCAGAGCGCCCTTCCATCCGGGCATGCGCCCCAGCGCGCCGAGCAACACATTGGCATAGAGCGAAATGCGTTTGACCAGATTGAATTGCTGGAAAATGAAACCGACTTGCGCGCGTGCGCTGCGCACACCGTTGGAGAGTTTTCCATTCTCCTGAACGTTTTTGCCGAAAATCGTTACAGGACCGGACGATTCGTCGGCAACGACCAGACCACTGGCGGCCCTCAACATGGTTGATTTACCGGAACCGGACGGGCCAATCAGGGCGACCATTTCGCCCTTTTGAACCGTCAGGGACACATTCTCGATGGCGCGCATCGCCCCATAGGATTTCGTCACATTGCTGATTTCCAGCGCCGGCGCCGCGTCGTTCATGAGATCCATAGCCCTGCTTGTCGTCCCTGATGTTCTGGCCTAGCGGTGCAACGCTTTTGTGACAAGCGCGGGACGGCAATTGTATTTTCTCGAATGCGTTGTACCGATCACCGTATTTTTTAACTTTACAGGCAAAAGCTTCGGCCCTAAATCCGCTTTTCCCGGCGGAGGTAACGAAGCCGGATTGGGTTAATTGCTTATACAGGGGGTCCCGTGCGTTGGACATCTACACCACCCCCCTGGACCTGGTCCGCTATCGGCCTGTTGACGGCCCTGTCGCCTGTACGCGACCTGATCGTCTTGCTGTAGCGTCCCGCTGGTTCCAGGACAATTTCTCCGGCGAAATTCTATACGCCGTCAAAGCCAATCCATCGCCCTGGGTGATTGATGGCCTTTACGCGTCCGGCCTGCGGTTTTTTGATGTCGCGTCGCTGGCCGAAATCGCGCTGGTGTCCGAACGCTGCCCCGATGCTACGCTGGCTTTCCTGCATCCGGTCAAAAGCCGCGAGGCTATCCGTCGCGCCTATTTTGAGTATGGCGTGCGCATTTTTGCGCTCGATTGCGAGGACGAACTCGCAAAAATTGTTGCCGAAACCCAGGGTGCGCGCGACCTGACCCTGATTATCCGATTGGCCGTGTCCAATGCCGGAGCCGTCATGGCACTGGCTGGAAAATTCGGTGCGAGCGCCTTTGATGCGCCGGAATTGATCCGCAAGGCCCGCGCCAATGCCGACGAGCTCGGCGTCAGCTTTCATGTCGGCAGCCAGTGCATGGACCCGCATGCCTATCGCGCCGCCATGATGGAGGCGAGCCGCCTGATCGCGCGCGCGGGCGTGACAATTGATATCGTCGATGTCGGTGGCGGCTTTCCGTCCATCTATCCCGGTCTCACACCGCCCCCCATGATCGACTACATCACCGCCATTGAAGATGCGTTCGAAGAGATGATGGTGCTGGATAACGCCGATCTGTGGTGCGAGCCGGGTCGCGCGCTGGTGGCCGAAGCCTGCTCGGTTCTGACCCGTGTCGAGCTACGCAAGGGCGATGCGCTCTATCTCAATGACGGGGCTTATGGCTGCCTGTTTGATGCAGCCCATGCCAAATGGCCCTTCCCGATGCGGGTCTGGCGCGAAGATGGCGAAGTGAAAATCGTCGATGAGGGTTCACCTTTCCGACTGTTTGGCCCGACCTGTGATTCCATTGATTCCATGCCGGGGCCGTATGATTTGCCCTCGGACATCCGTGAAGGCGATGTCATCGAAATCGGCATGCTGGGCGCCTATGGCACGGCCATGGCGACCGGTTTTAACGGATTTGGCGCGGTCGAGACCGTGGCCGTTCGTGACTTCCCCTGGTCCAGCCTTTATGACGCCAAGCCAACAATCGAGCAGGCCGCCGCCAATTCAGTTGTGGCCTTCCCCCGCGCCAAACGGCGCAAGACCCGTATGCGGAGACGCTAGAGACATGACCGAGCGCTCAAACGAAAAAGCCAAACTGCTTGCCAATCCGGTCGAGCATATCGACATCGCCTCCTTTGATGGTCGTGTGATCATCGATGCGTGGGAAAAGATGTCCTTCACGTCGCGCGATGCGGCGCGGGCTGCACGCATCCTGCAACAGGCCGTGGCTGATCCCGATTGTTCAGTCATCCTCACCCTAGCCGGGTCCACATCGGCCGGTGGCTGCATGCATGTCTGGCGCGACATGGTGCGCAACAACATGATTGACGCCATCGTCTCGACCGGCGCGTCCATCGTCGACATGGATT